>JACCYI010000252.1 GCA_013696535.1 Solirubrobacterales bacterium | reverse complement strand
GCGCCGGTGGGCGCCGAGCCCAACCCGGCCGCCATCAGGGCGGCCGGGAGCAGGATGTATCGGGCGCGACGCACGCGGCCAGGATATTCCTGCCCGGCAGCCTGAGGGCGACGTTGTGTGAGGGGCTTAGAGCTCGGTACGCAGAACCGTGCCATAGACCAGGCAGAACGCCCCGGGCTGGCCGCGACCGTCCTGGCGCACGGTGCCGTTGACGAGCACGTTGTTCCCACCGCCGGTCTGGATCTGGTACTCGAAGGTGTTCGATCCGCCGATCGTCAGTGACGCGACCGTGGCATTGGCCAGAGGCAGGATCGCAGCAGCCTCGACGCCCTTGGTCTGCGTCACGTTGATGGTCTGGCCCGACTGGTTCGCAAAGGACACGTTCGAGATCGGGTCCTCGATTCCCGCCTTGGCATTCTGGTCTGCGCAGGTCACCGAGAGCGTGCCGATCCCCGTCAAACTCGCGACGGGCTGCTGCGCGCCCGTGGCGTTGTCGACGACCTCGAACGCGCGGCCGAAGCTGTGCGCGCCGGCGACGCCGGCCAGGAACTTCGACGGGATCCTGCCCTTGTCCGGGCCTCGGCGCTCGGTGGCCACCACGTCGCCGGCGGCGCGGCTGAGCGACGCGCTGGCCGCCACCGCGTCCTTGCCGTCGACCTTCCCGGCGTTGCGGGCGAAGGAGACGGCTGCCACGCTGGTGCCTCCGAGCGCGACGAACAAGGCGATGCACGCCACGCACATGGCGGGCGACGGCCGCCTGACTTTGACCTTCATGATGCCTCCCCGTATGGATTTCCGACAACCTTCTCAGAACCGCCGGAAGGCGAAAGGTGCGCTGCGACATGGATGACCCACCGCGCGGCGACTCGACCCGGGTCATACACGCCGGCATTCCCTCGGCAGCACAGGGCCAACCGTTCCTGCCCGGCCCTGTGTCCGCGGCTCCCTACCACCTCGTGGGAGCAGCCGATGCCTCGCCCTACGCCTATGCCCGCGACGCCAATCCGACGTGGACGCACTTCGAGGCGGCGATCGGGGAGCTCGAGGGGGGGCACGCCGTCGTCTTCTCCTCGGGCATGGCCGCAATGGCTTCGGTCGTGCTCGCACGGCTGGGCCCTGGCGACGTCGCAATCGCGCCCGTCGACGGGTATCCCGGTATCCGCATCCTGGCCGCCGATCGGCTCGAGACGGCAGGCGTGCTGGTCCATCTGGTACCCACCGAGACCCGGGCGATAGTCGAGGCGGTGCAGGAACTCTCGCCGGCGATCGTGTGGGTGGAGACTCCGTCGAACCCGTTGCTCGACGTCTGCGACCTCGGTGCGGTGGCCGAGGCCGTCCATGACGTAGGGGGTCTGGTGGCGGTCGACAACACGTTGGCCACTCCGCTCGGCCAGCTCCCGCTCGCGCACGGTGCAGACTTCTCGATGCTCAGCGGCACGAAGAGCCTCGCCGGGCATTCCGACCTTCTGCTGGGTTGCGTCACCGTGCGCGACCCGGCGCTCGCAGTCGGGCTGCGCGCGTGGCGCAGCCAGGTCGGTGCGACGCCCGGGCCGTTCGAGACCTGGCTCGCGCATCGCTCGCTGGCCACGCTCGAGCTGCGTCTCAGCCGGCAGAGCGACAACGCCCTGTCCCTCGCCCTCCTGCTCGAGGCGCGCGACGACGTCGCGGACGTCCGCCATCCCGGCCTCCGGAGCCACCCTCATCACGAGGTAGCCGACAGGCAAATGTCGCGCTTCGGGGCTCTGCTCGGGTTCACACTGCCCTCCGCCGCTGCAGCCCAGGCGTTCCTGGAGCGCCTGGAGCTTGTGGCGGAGGCCACGAGCTTCGGCGGCGTGCACTCGACCGCCGAGCGGCGGGCACGCTGGAACACCGACGCGGTCGAGCCCGGCTTCATCCGGTTCTCCGCGGGCTGCGAGAACCTCGAAGACCTGGTCACAGACGTCGAGGCGGCGCTTGACGCAGCGATCCGATAGCGCCGGCGTCGACACCCAGCCAACTCTGGCGCGGGGGCGAACCCGTCCGCCCCCCGACCTAGGTTGGTCAATCGATGGCGCGCCCGGTCACCCGCTTCACCTGCTCGCAATGCGGCCATGTATCCGCGAAGTGGCTCGGCCGCTGCCCCGGATGCGAGGAGTGGAACACGCTCACCGAGGAACCCCCGGCGGCCGGCGGCAGGGCGAACGCCCGGGGAGCCGGAGCGCCGCGGGCCCGGGCCGCCCGGCCCGTCGCGCTGGCGGACGTGCGCGCTCATGAGGTCGCGCGCCTGAAGACGGGCATCGGCGAGCTGGACCGCGTCCTGGGCGGCGGGCTCGTCCCGGGCTCGCTGGTGCTGCTCGGCGGCTCACCTGGTATCGGCAAGTCGACGTTGACCTCCATGGCGCTCGGCAACCTCGCGGGCGCCGGGCACCGGACCTTGTACGTCTCCGGCGAGGAGTCGGCCGCCCAGATCAAATTGCGCGCTGAGCGCCTTCCGGGCGCGGCGCTGTCGGTTCCCGTTCTGGCGGAGACGGATCTGGACACCGTGCTGGCCACCCTCGAGGCTGAGCGGCCAGAAGTGGTGGTGATCGATTCCGTGCAGACCTTGGTCGCATCAGAGCTCACCGGGGCCGCGGGCTCGGTGGGCCAGGTCCGCGAGGTGGCAGACCGGCTGACCCGGCTGGCCAAGGCGCGCGGCATCGCGACCGTCCTGGTAGGGCACGTCACCAAGGAGGGTTCACTGGCGGGCCCGCGGGTGCTCGAGCATCTCGTCGACTGCGTCCTGCAGTTCGAAGGGGAGCGCGAGCGGTTCTACCGCACCCTGCGCGCGCTCAAGAACCGCTTCGGCTCGACGAATGACGTCGGTGTCTTCGAGATGCGTCAAGGCGGTCTGGTCGAGGTCGCCGACGCGTCCGCGCGCTTCGTGGGAGAGGCCACGCGGGCGCCCGGGAGCGTCGTGCTGGCGGCCATGGAGGGGTCCCGGCCGCTGCTGGTGGAAGTTCAGGCGCTGGTATCGCCTTCGGAGATCGTTCCTCCTCGCCGTGTGTGCACCGGGATCGATCGCAACCGGCTCGCACTCGTGCTCGCCGTGCTCGGCCGGCACGCAGGCATCGGGGTGGGCACCGCCGACGTCTTCGTCAACGTGGCCGGAGGGGTGCGGGTGGATGAGCCCGGCGCCGACCTGGCCGTCGCACTCGCGGTCGCGAGCGCCGCACGAGGCATGCGGCTCGGCAGATCCAAGAACCCTGTCGCGTGCTTCGGCGAAGTGGGTCTCACGGGCGAGCTGCGCTCCGTGGCACACGCCGACCGGCGCCTGGCGGAGGCTCACAAGTTCGGGCTCGCCCCGGTGGTCGGCCCTGAGGCAGTGACTCTGAAGGCGGCGATCAAGGAGGTCCTGCCGACTGCCCGGCCGATGGCGGCCTGACAGGCGGGCAAGGTCAGATTTCCCCATACAGCGCGCAATCCGGCTGCTAAGGCGAACATAAAGGTTGCTAGAATGCCACTTGTGACCGCGCGATCAGGCGAGGAGTACTCAGACCTCGAGGCGCGGCAGGAGCCCCGACTTGTGAAGGCGCTCGAGATGGTGGCCCCCGGCAGCGCGCTCCGCGAGGGCATCGACAACATCGTCGACGCCCGGACGGGCGGGCTGATCGTCGTCGGGGACACGGATGAGCTCGCCTTCTTGTTCTCGGGTGGGATCAAGCTGGAGATCGACTACTCGCCGGCGATGCTCTACCAGCTCGCGAAGATGGACGGAGCGATCGCTCTCAGCGCCTCCGCGACCAAGATCGCCTGGTGCAACGTCCAGCTCATGCCGGATCCGACCATCCTCTCGTCGGAGACGGGCACCCGCCATCGGACGGCCGAGCGCGTCTCCAAGCAGACCGAGGCCCTCGTGATCGCCGTCTCCCAGCGGCGCGACGTCGTGTCGATCTACGTGGACGGCTCGAAGTACATCCTCGAGGACATCCCGGTGGTGCTGGCGAAGGCGAACCAGGCCCTGGCGACCCTGGACAAGTATCGCACGCGGCTCGACCAGGTCTCGACCCGCCTCACGGCGCTCGAGTTCGAAGGCGGCGTCACGTTGCACGACGTCCTCACCGTCCTGCAACGGGCCGAGCTCGTCACCCGCATGGCGGTCGAGATCGAGCGCTACATCGTCGAGCTCGGCACCGAGGGGCGCCTCATCGAGATGCAGCTCGAGGAGACCATGGTCGGCGTCGCCGCCGACAAGGCCGCCCTGCTGCACGACTACCTGGCCGAGCCCCATGAGGACACCTTCGCGGTCGCCCAGGACGGCATCGCCCGCCTTCCGCACCAGGACCTGCTCGACTTCGGCCGCCTTGCCGAGCTGCTCGGCTACGACCGCAAGGTCAACACCCTCGATTTCTCCGTCTCACCCCGTGGCTACCGAATCCTCGGCCGCATCCCGCGGCTGCCACGGCTCGTCGTCCAGAACATCGTCCGCGAGTTCCGCGGGCTCGACGAGATCCTCGCCGCCACCGACCCCGAGCTCGAGGGAGTCGACGGCGTGGGCGAGATCCGTGCGAAGGACATCCGCGAGGGTCTTCGCCGGCTGCAGGAGATCAACCTCGTGGATCGCTACCTGCAGACGTAACCGTGGCCTGAGGAGGACACCATCACTGACACTGTCGACACGCAGTTCGAAGACATCGAGATCACTCGGGAGACCGAGCACATCGATTACGAGATCGGCGACCACGTCGTCTATCCGCATCATGGCGCCGGACAGGTCCTCAAGAAGGAGTCCAAGGACATCCTCGGGGAGAAGCGCGAGTACCTGACCATCAAGATCCTGCACAACGACATGACCGTCATGGTCCCGTGCGAGAACGCCGTGAAGGCGGGCCTGCGCCGCATCATCGATGAGGAGACCGTCAAGAAGGTTCTCGCCGTCCTGACCGATGACGTCTCCGAGATGCCCAAGAACTGGAACCGGCGCTTCAAGCACAACCGGGACAAGATCAAGACCGGTGACATCTTCGAGCTGGCCGAGGTCGTGCGCAACCTCGCGCTGCGCGAGCAGGACAAGGGTCTGTCCACCGGTGAGAAGCAGATGTTCACCCGGGCGAAGAAGATCCTGGCCTCGGAGCTCATGTACGCCCTCGAGCGTGGCGAAGACGAGGCCGAGGCGCATCTCGACGACCTGCTGCTCAATTCGGGCAATGAGAAGCTGGCGGCTGCCGCCGCCGAGTTGCTCCCAACGGCCTGACGGTCGTGGAGGTTGCGGCGGTCCTCGTGGCCGCCGGGAGTGGCGAACGCCTTGGCGCCGACCGGCCCAAGGCGTTCGTCGTGGTAGCGGGGCGCCTGATGCTCGAGTGGTCGGTCGCGGCCATCCGGGCGGCCGGCATCGAGCACATCGCGGTGGCGCTACCGGAGGGCGAGTCCGCTCCCCCAGGGTGTGCCGCCGTCCGGGGCGGAGCGACGCGGTCAGAGTCCGTGCGGGCGGCTCTCGCCCGGGTGAGCGGCGCCGAGCGCGTGGTCGTCCACGACGCCGCCCGTCCGCTGGTCGAGCCTGACCTGTTCACGCGCTGTCTGGCCGCCCTGAGTAATGCCGACGCCGCGATCGCCGCAGCGCCCGTGACGGACACGGTCAAGGAGACGGGCGCGGACCGGATCGTTTCCGCCACCCTCGACCGCTCGCGACTATGGGCCGTCCAGACCCCCCAGGCCTTCCGCCGCACGTCCCTCGAGCGCGCACTGGAGTGCCCGGAGGCGGTCATCCGTGCGGCGACGGATGACTCGATGCTGATCGAGCGGATCGGGGGCGTCGTGCGGGTGGTGGAGTCGAGCCCCGCCAACTTCAAGGTCACCACCCCGCATGACCTCGAGGTGGCCGAGCTCCTGCTCGGTCGCCGGCCTTGAGTACCTTTGAAGCGTGCTGACCGACTACCACGTGCACCTGCGACCGGACGAACCCGACGCCACTCCGGAGCGCCACTTCACCCAAGGCAACGTGGAGCGCTACCGGACCGTCGCCGAAGAGCGCGGCGTAGCTGAGCTGGGGGTGGCCGAACACGTCTACCGGTTCACGGCTGCGCTCGACGTCTGGCAGCACCCCTTGTGGCGCGAGTTCGCCCGCGACGACCTCGACGCCTACTGCGAGTGGGTCCGTGAGGAGACCGATCTGCGACTGGGCATCGAGGCGGACTTCGTCGCGGGGCGGGAAGACCAGATGGCCAACCTCCTCGACGGTCGCCCGTGGGACTACATCGTCGGCGCCGTTCATTTCCTGCGCGACGCCTCACTCGATACGGGGGACTTCTCCGTGTGGAAGACCGGCGCATCGGCCGATCGGGTGTGGCGCCGGTACTTCGAGACCATCGCCGAGGCCGCCCGTTCGGGGCTGTACGACGTGATCGCCCACCCGGATCTCGTGAAGGTCTGGGGTTCGGAGGCGCCGCGACCGGAGGGCGACCTGCGGCGCTTCTATGAGCCGGCAGTCGAGGCCTTCGCGGAATCCGGCGTTGCCGTCGAGGTCTCGACGGCAGGCCTTCGCAAGCCGGTCGGCGAGATCTACCCTTCCGCGGCGCTGCTCGAGATGGTGGTGGACGCCGGCTGCCCCATCGCGCTCTCGAGTGACGCCCACCAACCCGGGCAGCTCGCCTACCGCTACGAAGACGCGCTCGAGGCGCTCGACGCCGCCGGGATACGAGAGCTTGCGGTCTTTGAGAATCGCGAGCGACGCCTGGAGCCGCTCGGGTGAGCCGCACCGGCATCGGAATCGACTCCCACGCCTTCGCGGACGGCCGCCGGCTCATCCTGGGTGGTGTCGAGGTGCCGCATGAACGTGGCCTCGCGGGTCATTCTGACGCCGATGTGCTCACGCACGCGATCGTGGACGCCCTCCTGGGCGCCGCCGGGCTCGGCGACATCGGCCAGCACTTCCCCGACACGGACCTGGCGTACAAGGACGCCGACTCCCTCGAGCTGCTGCGCGCGGTCCTTTCAGATCTCGAGGCCGCGGGCCTTCAGGCGACCCACGTCGACGCCACGGTGATGATGGAGCGACCCAAGCTCTCACCGCACCGCGAAGCGATCCGCGCTCGACTGGCGGGTGTGCTCGGACTCGAGCTCGGGCGCATGAACCTCAAGGCGACCACGGGCGAGGGGATGGGGTTCGTGGGGCGCGGCGAAGGTGTGGCCGCCCTTGCGGTTGCCACGCTCGGGCCTCGCGGCTAGGTCATGCGCGCGGTTCGGCTGCACGACACGCGCCTGGGCAAGGTCGTGCCGCTCGAGCCGCGCGAGCCCGGCCGGGTCGGGATCTACGCCTGCGGACCGACCGTTTACTCCCGTATCCACGTCGGCAACGCCCGAGCCTTCGTGGTCCCCAGCCAACTCAAGCGCTTCCTGATCCACGAGGGCTACGACGTGACGCTGGTGATCAACGTCACGGACATCAACGACAAGATCTATACCGCTGCCCTGCAGGCCGGCGTGGATTCAGACCAGCTCGCGCGCACGATGACCCGCCACTATGTGGACGCCACAAGTCGCCTGGGACTCGGGCGGCCCGACGCAGAGCCGCTGGCCTCGGAGACGATCGGTCCCATCGTGGACTTGATAGGAGACCTCATCGACCGGGGGCACGCCTACACCGCCGATGGCGACGTCTACTTCGCGGTGCGCTCGCTCGCCGCCTACGGGGAGCTGTCGGGCTCGAGCGTGGATGCGATGGACCAGGGGGAGGACCTCCAGGGCGCCGAGCGCAAGCGCGACCCGCTGGACTTCGCGCTCTGGAAGGCGCACAAGCCGGGGGAGGACACGGCGTGGGACGCCCCGTGGGGTCGCGGACGCCCCGGGTGGCACATCGAGTGCTCGGCGATGGCCGAGTCGCTGCTGGGGCTCGAGCTCGACATCCACATGGGCGGCGTCGACCTGGTCTTCCCCCACCACGAGAACGAAGCCGCCCAGACCCTCGCCGCGCGAGGGCGTCCGCTGGCTCAGATCTGGATGCACCACGGCATGATCGGGCTCGGCGGTGCCGAGAAGATGTCCAAGTCCGAGGGCAACATCCGTGACCTGGGAGGGGCTCTGGACGAAGCGGGGCCAGACACCCTGCTCATGTACTTCTCCGGAGGCCACTATCGCCAGCCCGTGGCGTATGACCTCGAACGCCTCGCGGAGGCGGCC
>JACCYI010000240.1 GCA_013696535.1 Solirubrobacterales bacterium | reverse complement strand
CGGGCGAAGCCGCCTTCGCCCGGGCCGGGCGGTACCGGTGGCTGGTGCGTGGTCGTAGCGGGCTTGGCAGGCCTGGACGCGCGGCGAAGTGGGGGTCAGGCCGCGAGAGCCGTTGACGCGAGCGGCGGGACGGGGAGGACGTAGCCGTTCTGACGGGCGCGCTCGGCACCCGCGCGGCGCTCCTTGCCGAGCGCGACGATGTAGTCGTCGTAGTCGACCTGCATCGTGTGACGCTTGGACGCGACGTAGCGGTTGAACATCTGCCGGCGCTCCGTCTCCATGTCAGCGCGCATGGCGGCCGGCTCGGGCAACGCGTAACGCCCGGCGAGGTAATCGCAGATCCACCGCGACTGGTGCTCGGCGAGCGGCATGATCGCCCCGAGTGGCTGAAGCAGCCCGACGAAGAACACCGAGCGGATCTCGGGATGGAATACGCGCCGGAACAGCGGCAGGTCGTTGTCGGGCGCCGAGATGAGTCCTGGATCGAAGAACGGGAAGCTGACCTTGTAGCCCGTGCAGTACACGACGATGTCCGCCTGGACGCTCGACCCGTCGGTGAAGACCACGCGATCTGCGTCGAGCCGGGCGATGTTCGGCTTGGGCACGACTTCGCCGTGAGCGACCCGCGAGAGGATGTCATCCGAGATGGTCGGATGGGCTTCGCCGAAGCGGTGGTCGGGCTGCGGGAGTCCGTAGCGCACCATGTCGCCCGAATAGAGCTTGAGCATCCCTTCGAACAGCTTGCGGCGCACCTTGAAGGGAATCCTGGGTGATCCCCCGAGCTGGTCGGTGGGCTTGCCGAAGAGGTACTTGGGCAGGATGTGAGCGCCGCGTCGGGCGGCGAGGTAGGTCCGCTCAGCCGAGAAGCTCGCCTCCACGGCGATGTCCATCGCGGAGTTGCCCATGCCCAGGACGACGACGTTCTTGTCGCGGAAGAAGTTGGGATCCTCGCCCTTGTAATCGTGCGAGTGCAACTGGACGCCCGTGAAGGTGTCAGCGCCTCCGAACGCCGGCTCGGGCATGCGCTTGTCCCAGTGGTGGCCGTTGGCGACCAGGAGCGCGTCGTACCGCTCTGGGCTCTCCCTTGGCGTCGAGATCTCCCAGGCACCATCGGGCAAGAGCCCGGCTCGCTCGACGCCCGTCTCGAAGCGGATGCGGTCGCGGCACCCGAAGCGATCGACGTAGTCGTTGAAATACCGGGCTATGTGGGTGTGGTGTGGGAAGTCCGGGAAGGACTTCGGCATGGGGAAGTCCGAGTACTCCATCCGCTCGCGGGAGGTGTTGATGTGCAAGGAGCGGTATGAGGAGCTCATGCCGTTCTTGTTGCCCCACACCCAGTTGCCCCCGACGGAGTCGGACTTCTCGTAGCAGTCGACCTCGAAGCCGCGTTCGTGCAGCGCCTTGATCGCGGTGATCCCCGACGCCCCGGCGCCGATCACACAGACCTTGGGCAGGGATCGCATGGGCCAACGCTATGCCAAAGCCACAGCACCGTCGAGTACGCGGTCTGCGACACAATGGACGCCATGGACCCAGAGAGTGCTCAGGTGAAGGCGGCGGGATGCGTCGTGTGGCGAAACGGCTCCGATGGAGGGATCGAGATCGCGCTTGCCCATCGCCCCCAGTACGACGACTGGTCGTTGCCCAAGGGGAAGCTCGAGAACGGCGAGGACTGGGCCGTGGCCGCCCTCCGGGAGACCTCGGAGGAGATCGGTCAGCGCGGCCGGCTCGGCCCCGAGCTCCCGCCCGTCCACTACCGCGACCGCAAGGGACGCGACAAGGTGGTGCGCTACTGGCTCATGAAGGGCGATGACGCGGCGTTCACGCCGAACGACGAGGTGGACGAGGTGCGGTGGACGCCGGTCGAAGCGGCGCGCGAGCGCCTGACCTATCCGGTCGATCGCGACACGGTCGCCGCCGCGGCTGAGAAGCTGCGCTCGTGAACCGCGACCGCTTCCCGGGTCTGCGCGGCGGTTGGGCCCGCCTGGACGGCCCCGCCGGAACGCAGATGGTCGACTCGGCGATCGACGCCATGGCCGACTGGATGAGCTCGGGGCGATCGGCCAACCACGGCGGCGCGTTCGAGGCCGCCCACGACACGGACGTGCTCGTCTCCGGCGCCCGGGAGAGCGTCGCTC
>JACCYI010000235.1 GCA_013696535.1 Solirubrobacterales bacterium | reverse complement strand
GGCTCGGCCTGCCCGTCGACCGGCCGATCGTGCTGTCCGTGGGCGCCTTGGACCGCTCCCACAAGCGACAGGACTACGTGATCACCGAGCACGCGCGGCTGCCCCCACCGCGACCGCACCTCGTCCTGCTCGGTCACGAGAGCGCGGAGTCGCCTGCCATCCGGGCGCTCGCCCGCGAACGGCTGCCCAGCGAGGACATCACCCTGAAGTCCGTACCCGCGGGCGAGGTGGCCGACTACTACGCGGCCGCCGACGTGTTCGTCCTGGCCTCGACGCGTGAAGCGTTCGGCCGGGTCCTGGTCGAGGCGCTCGCCCACGGGCTTCCGTGCATCGCACACGACTACGACGTGCCGCGTTGGGTGCTCGGCGAGCACGGGACCTTCGCCGACCTCACCGTCCCAGGCGGCCTGGCCGACGCGGTGTCCGAGGTCCTGAGCGTCCCCGACGGGCGCGCCGCCGACCGGCACGCCTACGTGCGGGCGCATTACAGCTGGGACGCACTGAGGCCGCGCTACGTAGAGCTGATCCGGCGCGTCGCCGCCGGCCCGCGTGCCGGGCTCTCCGGCGTACGAGCGCTTCGCCGCGCCCGATGAGAGAACCCTTGCCTCGGTGTCAGCCGCCTGACCAGTTTCAGGTTGTTCACCAGCGCAGTGCAGCTATAACGCAGTCTGCGTGACGCAGCGTCGCGGTGGTTCTCCCTCCCCGGCCGTCACGACTCCAGCCGCTCAGCCGCTCAGGAGGCGGCCCTCCTTTCCTATGCCTTCTCGTTCCCCGACTCACGCGCCTGCGCACCTGCGCGCCCGCACCCACGATGCGGCCACCGTCCGCCCTCCGCACCGGATGGGCCAGGCGGCCCTCGAACGGGTAGACGTCCTCGGTGTGCCGGTCGTCCGAGCGCCGGCCGAGCCGGTCCTCGGCGTGATCGACGGGTCCTTTGAAGCGCCAGGTCACACGACCGTCTTCTTTGCCAACGCACACACCTTCAACGTCGCCGCGGATGAGCCGTCGCTGCGCGCCGCGCTGCGTCGCGCCTCGCTCGTCCTCAACGACGGCATCGGCGTGTCTATCGCGGGACGGCTCCGTGGCACGCCGTTTCCGGAGAACCTCAACGGAAGCGATCTCACCCCCCGCATCCTGACGCTCGCGGCGCGACGGGGGTCGTCGGTCTTCCTGCTCGGCGGTCGCCCCGGAGTGGCCGACCAGGCTGGGCGTCGGCTGCCGGACCAGATCCCCGGTCTCGAGATCGCCGGGTGCCGGGAGGGCTACTTCGACGACTCGGAGTCGGCGGCGATCGCGGCGCAGATCCGTGCCTCCGGTGCCGCCCTGCTCGTCGTCGCACTGGGCAATCCACGGCAGGAGCTCTGGCTCGAGCGGCACCTGGCCCACACGGGCGCGCCCGTCGGGATCGCGGTAGGCGCCTTCCTCGACTTCGCGTCGGGTCGCGTGACGCGCGCGCCGGCATGGATGAACCGCTTCGGGCTGGAGTGGCTCTTCCGGATGGCGATGGAGCCCAAGCGCATGTGGCGGCGCTACGTCGTGGGCAATCCGCGGTTCCTCCTACGAGCGGCGCTGGACGCAAGCGCAAGTCGGCTGCAGAGCTGGCTCAGGGCCACTGCGTTCGGGAACTGAGGTCGGGGCGCGTCGAGCGCCTCCAAGTCCCGCGGCGCCGAGGATCGCCGCTGTGCGGGGCGTGTGATCACAAGACCGTCGGGCATTGGGTTCGCGCGAGAGAGCAAGACGGCGGCGGGCTGCCGGTGCACGTGCGGTCCAGGCCGCGCGTCGATGCCTTCGCGGAGAAGATCGATGAGTGGGTGGAGCGATCGCGCGGCAAGATCCGCGCGGACGCCGCGCATCAGAAGTTGGTCGCGATGGGCTACATGGGTTCGGAGCGCACCACGCGCCGGGCGGTCGCTGTGGCCAAGCGGCGGTGGCGAGCCGAACACGGCCGCCGGACGCGGCCGTGGACACCGAGCCGGGCTTGTGGATGCAATGGGACTACGGCGACGGGCCCGAGATCGGTGGGCGCTCGACGACGTTGTTCTGCGCGTGGCTGGCGTGGTCGTTTGTTCTGCGCGTGGCTGGCGTGGTCGCGGTTTCGGTTCGTGATGCCGCTTTAGGACAAAGGCGACGCCGTCGGTGGTGATGGCGCTCGATCGGGCGTTGCGGGCATTCGGTGGCGCACCGACCTACGCGTTGACCGATAACGAGTCCGGTGTCGATCGATCATGTCTGCGGGATCGCGGTCCGCAACCCGCAGATCATCTCGGTCACCCGCTACTACGGGTTGACCGTCGCGACGTGCGTTCCGGCCGACCCGCAGAGCAAGGGCGGGTCGGAGGCGACGGTCCGGATCGCGAAGGCCGACCTGGTCCCGACCGAGCACAACCTGCAGCCGGCTTATGCGGACTTCGCCGAGCTCGAGCGGGCCTGCGTCGGGGTCTGTGAGCGGGTCAACCTGCGCGAGCACCGGATGACACGGCGGCCGCCGGTGGTGATGCTCGCCGAGGAACGCGACCGCCTGCACCAGCTGCCGGCCATGCCGCACACGGTCGCGTTCGGCGAGACGCGGCGAGTGTCCTGGCAGTCAACGATCTCGGTCGGCGGGGCGCTCTACTCGGTTCCTTCGAAGCTGGTCGACGAGCGCGTCTGGGCGCGCACCGGCCGGTCCGAGCTCGTCGTCGTGCACGCCGACGGCCAGGAGGGCCCGCGCGAAATTGCCCGCCACCAGCTCACCACGCCGGGGCAGCCCAGCATCCAGGAGGCGCACTATCCGCCGCGGCCGGCGGGAGCGCTGGAGCGCAAGCCGCGCGCTCAGACGGTCGATGAGGAGGCGTTCCTGCAGATCGGGTCGTGCGCGGAGAGGTGGCTGATCGCCGCGGCGGCGGCAGGAACGACGAAGTTGCGACGCAAGGTCGTCGAGGCCGTCGCGCTGGCCAAGCTCCACGGCGACGACACCGTCGACGAGGCGCTCAGGGCGGCGGCCGACGCGGGCCGGTTCGCCAACGGTGACCTGGCCGCGAATCTCGGCCACCAGGGCGCCCAGAGTGATCGCGTTCCCCGCGCGCACGAGCGACGAGCAGTCCTTGCAGCGCTCGACCGCGGCCTGGGAAGGGTTCGGCGGATGACGGTCAAGACGCCCCAGGCGCCGCCGCTCCCGGCCGAGGTCAAAGGTCTCCTGCGCCGGCTGCGGATGCCCTACGTCCGCAAGGCCGCACCCGAGGTTCTCGCGACCGCCAAAGCACAGCGCTGGGATCCCGCTGAGGTGCTCAAGGTCCTGGTCGCCGAGGAAGCCGCCGGCCGCGACCAGGCCACGATCAGGATGCGCCACCGCCAACCGGGTCTGCCGGCCGGCAAGACGTTCGAGGCCTGGAACCCCGACGCATCACCGATCCCTAAGCCGACCCCGCAATCTCTTCAAACGCTCGAATGGAGCGATCGCGCGGAGAACCTCTGCATCTGCGGACCCTCCGGGACCGGGAAAATCGCACCTGGCCGAAGCGCCCGAGCACCGCGATCGACCAAGGCAAGACCGTCGCCTGGCACACGCTCGAATCGTTCGCGACGTTGATGCGTCGCCACCGAGCCGACGACTCCGTCGGCAAAGCCATCAACCGACTGATCCGCGCCGATCCGATCGTGATCGATGACATCGGGATGCTCCCGGTCGCCGCGGACGCCGCCGAAGCGCTGTTCCGGGTCGTTGACGCCGCCTATGAGAAGCGCTCGATCGCCTTGACGTCGAACACATTCACCCGGCCGGCTTTGACGAGCTGGTGCCCAAAAACCCTGGCGGCCGCGACTGTCGACCGGCTCCTGCACCACGCGCACGTCTGCTCACCGACGGCACCGACAGCTACCGCCTCGCCCAGGCGACGGCCGGCAAGGGAGTGATGCCCCTCACCTGACCAGCGCAGCGCTGGGGAGAACCGATGGCCACCAGCGGGGAAGACAACATGGCCGTCGCCGGGAAGAACCGATGGCCGTCCCTGGGGAGAAACCGATGGCCGTTGGCACCGCACCGCAAGCGCAGTCGCGATGCAGAATTCAAAAGGGTCTCCGGTCGTTTGAGTGGATCGCGTGACGCCTCAAAGCTGGTCGGGTGCAGGCATGTTCTCCGTCGGTGCTCCCGTTGGTGTTTGCGCAGGCGTTGAGCGACCCGCACGGCCGTCGTTCCGGCAGGCTGCTGGGTTCTCGATGCTCAGCGACCTTGGGAGGAACCGTGCGGGTCACGACCGCATTCAACCGCTTGCCGGCGCTGCCGGGCGCCCGCGTCATCGATGTCCTCTTCGGGCCGGCCGGCGTCACGGGGCGGGTCGCGCTGGCGCATCGGCGGGCGGCGTGCTCGGGCTGCGGGCAGGTCTGCCGCTCGGTCCACGATCGCGCATGGCGAAGCTGGCGCCACCTCGATCTGTCCGGCCAGCGCTGCTTCGTGGAGTACGAG
>JACCYI010000199.1 GCA_013696535.1 Solirubrobacterales bacterium | reverse complement strand
TCGTACTCCGGCGCGTGGAAGCGCAGCAGCACGAACGGCCGCGTGATGAGTATCACGGCTCGCTCCGTCTCGGTGTAGGAAACCCGGATCAAGCCGAGGAAGACCCGCGAGAGGTACTTCCAGTAGGTCCGCGCCAGTCGCTCGAGGTGCATCGGCGACCAGATCGACTCCAGTTCCTCGATCGGCATGGTCACGTCCGCTGCCTGGACGGACCGGACCCCCCCGTGCTCGTCCATCACCGTGTGCTGCTCGGGGTCGCGGATCACCGCGTTGGCGATGGACCGCTCCCGCCGGCGGTTCAGCGTCTTCACGAGGGCATGGCCGCCCGGACCGCGTCCTCGAAGCCCAGAGGACGATCGTTGAGGCCTGGAGGCGGCGGCGACTCGACGACCATCTCTGACTTCAGCCCGTCGACGAGCGGCCGAACGAGCCCGTACTCGACAGGAGTGACGAGCGCCACCCAGTACGACGACAGCTTGGGAGTCAGAACCGGCACGCGGACGATCCGCGGTTTGGTGGAGCGGCCCTGGAGCATCGCGAAGCGTTCCATCATCTCCCGGTAGGTGAGGACGTCGGCTCCGCCGAGATGGAGCTCTGAGGGGGCGTCAGCCCGAGTGGCGACGTCCGCGAGGGCCTGGACCACGTCCTGCACCGCGACGGGCTGCGAACGGGTGTCGACCCAGCGAGGGGCGATCATCACGGGCAGCCGCTTGACCAGGTGGCTCATCATCTCGTACGAGGCACTGCCGGTCCCGATCACCATCGCCGCGCGCACGTAGACGAGATCCTTGACGTACCCCCGCAAGATCTCGGCCACCTCGTGCCGGGACCGCAAGTGAATCGAAGCCTCCGGGCCGGTAGGGCCGAGCCCTCCCAGATAGATCACCCGCGACACGCCGGCATCGCGGGCGGCGGCGCCGAAGTTGTGGGCCGCGGCCCGGTCCCTCGCGGCGAACTGCTCGACGGGCCCGGAGCCCCGGCCCATCGAATGGATGAGGTAGTACGCCGTGGGGCAGCCCTCGAGGGCCTCGACGAGCCCGGTGCCCGCCACGGCGTCGCCGCGCCGGGCGTCCACGTCGGGTGGAAGGACTCCAGGGGCGGGATTCCTCGCCAGCGTCCGAATCCTGTGGCCGCGGTGCCGAAGCTCCGTGAGAAGGAAGCCGCCGACGTATCCCGAAGCGCCGGTGAGCAGGATGGGATCGCTTGAATACTCGTCGGTCATCGCGCCAGGTACGGGTTTCGAGCGGCCGGGGATTGGATCCCCGCGCTTCTGTCCACCGTAACGCTGCCAATGCCACGAACCTCCCTGGAACAATCTGTTGAAGGTAGTGTGCACAGACTGAGACCCACATGGCGATCAACGATGTCGCCGAGCGGACGGCAATCGCAGCCGGCACGATCCGGAAGAGCGAGCAGCGCTACGGCTTCCCGGTTCCGGAACGCACGGCTTCGGGCTACCGCCGGTACACGGCGCAGGACGTCGACGTCCTCCAACGAGTAGCGGCCTTCCGGGAGAGCGGGCTGTCCGTGCCGGCGGCGATCGAGCGCGCGCGGGTGTCCGCAGAGCCGGCGGAACAACCCTCCATCTACGGGGCGATCCTGTCGTCGGGAGCTCCCGTGCAGTCCCAGCAGCTGCGCAAGCGCACTCTGATCTCCATCTCCCGGGCGATCGAGGACGAGATGCTGGCTCGCGGCACGAGCCCCGTTGTGGTGGGCGCCTTCCAGCAGGAGCGCAACTATCGCGTGGTCCAGCATCGCTATCGGCGCCTTGCCCAGGTCGCCGACGTGGCGATCGTCTTCGCCGACTTCCCGGAGTTGCGGGTGGCGCCGGACGAGCCGACGGAGATACCGGTGTCGCCCGACGAGTCCATCGGCAACGAATGGGCCGTAGTGGTCGACGCTCCAGGGTTCGCCGCCTGCCTGCTGGCGTGGGAGCACCCTCGCTCGCGGGCCGAGGAGGCCGGGACCGCTGACGGCGAGCGGCGCTTCGAATCGCTGTGGACCATGGACCCCGAGGTCGTGAGACGCGCGTCGCTCGCCTCGGCGGCGCTGGCGAGCAAGGTCTCGGCCGAGATCGGGGAGGGTATGGAGCTGGCGCTGAGGGACCGGCCGCTGGCGATGGACTCCCCGGCCCCTGCGCTGACCGCGCTGTGCAACCGGATGATCGCCTACCTCGAGGGTTAGTCGTCAGGGTCGGGGCAGGCGGCTCACGGTGCGCTTGAGCACCTGGCCGCCGACCGTCAAACCGATCTGGGCGAGCCGGCCGGCGGCCTGTACCACGGTGGTGACCAGCTCGGTCCCGCTCTGGGGGGTCACCGGTGCGTCGAGCCGCGCGGAACTCGGTGGGGCGGCGTCGTCTGGTTCGGGCATGGCGGCACTCACCGGCGCCGGGCCGGCGGCCTGAGTTCGCGGCGGCCTCGGCGTCGCCGTCGCGGGCTTCGCTCTGGACGGCTTCCTCGGAACGGCCTTCGCGGCTGCCGGCTTCACCGGCTCCACCTCCTGCAGCTCTCCAGCGGGGACCGGGCGCTTCGCCGGCGTCGCCTCCTGCCGGCCTCCGATCTGGGCCGGCCGCTTCACCGGCTTCGCCTCCCGCGGGCCTCCGATCCGGGCCGGCCGCGTACTGGGCAAGCTGCCCATGACGCCGGCCTCGCCGCTCTTGGCCTTCTTGCCCTTGTGCCCCTTTGCGCCCTTTGAGCTCACGCCGCCGAAGTCTAGAGGCGATTGATGCAACCTTTGGCCGCAGACCGGGTAACAGCGCAGTAGCCCACGGTCGCAACCATGCGAAAGAGCGCGGAAGCCGCGCAATCGGAGTGGGCCAGGTCTGGGAAGGCGGGCGTCGCCGTCCTAGACTTCGCGAAATACGGCGCCTAAACTCCGAGCTCGCCTCGTCGGGGTCGGGGTCGGCGTCGCGGGGGGTCGGGTCGCGTGTACTGAGAACAGAAACGGACATCGATGTCAGTAGTGGAGTTGCAGGAACTCGAAGAGGTGAAGGGCCTGCTCCTCAAGGGGCAGCAGATCGGCGTCCTGACCTTCGCCGAGGTGGCTCTCGCCGTCGCCGAGGTCGATCTCGACGAAGCGGACGTGGAGGAGTTGCACGGCTTCCTCGAGCGCTCCGAGATCGAGCTGGTCGAGGAGATCGACCCTGCGCTCGCCGCTTCCCAGCAGGTGGAGCGGGCGCCCGACAAGCGTGGTCGCCGGAAGGCCAAGGCGACGATCGATCTCAAGCCGGATATGACCACCGACTCCCTTCAGCTCTTCCTGAAGGACATCGGCAAGGTCCGCCTGCTCACGGCGCAGGAGGAGGTCGACCTCGCCCGCCGGATCGAGCGCGGCGACCTCGACGCCAAGCAGAAGATGGTCGAGTCCAACCTGCGGTTGGTCGTCTCGATCGCCAAGAACTACCGCAACCAGGGCCTTCCCTTCCTGGACCTCATCCAGGAGGGCACGCTCGGCCTCGTCCGTGCGGCCGAGAAGTTCGACTACCGCAAGGGCTTCAAGTTCTCCACCTACGCGACGTGGTGGATCCGTCAGGCCATCGCCCGCGCGCTGGCCGACAAGGCGCGCACCATCCGCATCCCGGTCCACGTGGTCGAGAAGCTCAACAAGATCGGCCGCGCCGAACGTAAGCTCGTCACCGAGCTCGGCCGCGAGCCCACCCCGGAGGAGATCGCAGACGTCACCGGCATCGATCCGGAGGAAGTCGACTCCATCAAGCGCTCGGCCCAGGCGCCCGTCTCGCTCGAGAAGCCGGTGGGCGACGAGGAGGAATCGGAGTTCGGCCAGTTCATCGCCGACGAGCGGGCGGAGTCGCCGTACGAGCGCGCCGCAGAGATCCTCACGAAGGAAGCTCTGCGCGAGGCGCTCGAGAACCTCTCCTACCGCGAGCGTCGCGTCCTCGAGCTCCGCTACGGGCTCGGCGGCGAACACCCGCGAACGCTCGACGAGGTGGGACGCACGTTCAACGTCACGCGCGAACGCATCCGGCAGATCGAGAACCAGTCGCTCAAGAAGCTGCAATCCCTGGCGGAGGCCCAGAAGCTGCGAGACGTCGCTTAGCGCGCAGTTCCTGGCCCGTCGGTGAGCGAAGCGGGCGGGCGAGCCT
>JACCYI010000191.1 GCA_013696535.1 Solirubrobacterales bacterium | reverse complement strand
ACGGGGTAGTTCCACGGCCCGATGACGCCGACCAGCCCGAGCGGCGTGTGGCGCAGCACGAGCTTCTTGCCCTTCACGAACGGCGACGCGGTGGAGACCTTCTCGTCCTCGAGATACCCCTCGGCCTTCTTGGCCCAGAACCCGAAGGCGGAGACGCCGTAGCTCCAATCCGCGAGCTGGGCGTCCTCGTAGACCTTGCCGGTCTCGGACATGACCGTGGTGATGACGCGCTCGGCGTTGTCGGTCATCCACTTCTGCATGCGCAGCAGGATGCGACCGCGGCCCTCGAAGCCCAAGGCCGCCCACGCCGGCTGCACCGCGCGGCCCGTGCGGGCCAGCGCCGCGACCTCGTCGGGTCCGAGCACGGGCACGTGGCCGATGACCTCGCCCGTGGCCGGGTTCTCGACCGCGATCCGCGTCGCCCCCGCGTTCGGGACCGTGCTGTCGACCGATGTCTCGATCGCCTGCTCCTCGATGGCCATGGGACCCACTCCAAGCGTGCTCGTTTGACGGTTCGTCAGACGATACCGGCGCCGGAGCGGGCGGTCGGGGCCTCGGTCAGGCGTTGACGGTGACCGTCGTGATGCCCGCGGGCTCCTTCGGGCGGTCCTGGCGGTCGGTGTCCAGGCCCTCGAGCTTGTCGACCACGTCCATGCCCTCGGTGACCTCGCCGAAGACGGTGTGCTTGCCGTCGAGCCAGGGCGCCGCGTCCGTGGTGACGATGAAGAACTGCGAGCCGTTCGTGTTCGGCCCGGAGTTCGCCATGGCGAGCGCCCCGCGCACGATCTTGTGGGCGTTGAACTCGTCCTCGAAGGAGTAGCCGGGCCCGCCGGTGCCCGTCCCGAGCGGGCATCCGCCCTGGATCATGAAGTCCTTGATGATGCGGTGAAACGACAGGCCGTCGTAGAAGCCGTCGGCACTGAGCTTCGTGAAGTTCTCGACGGTCTTCGGGGCGTCGGCGTCGAAGAGCTCGATCGTCAGATCGCCGTGGGTGGTCTGCATGGTGGCGGTGGACATGCGGAGGGTCCTTTCGGGGGATCCTGCGGTGCGGGGAGTGATGAGGCTAGCTCGTGAGGCTCAGCCCGAAGAGGCGACGCGGACCGGGAGCGCGGCGGGCGGCAGGCCGACGTCGCCGGTTCGAGGGATCGTCTTCCACGCGGCACGGGCGCCGACCAACGCGGAGATCGTCGATTCCACGATGACGAGGTACATGAGCTGGCGGTAGAGGAACTGCTGCAGGGGGAGCGCCCACAGCGGCCTGATGGACTCGCGGTCGAGCCGGAAGCCGATCATCGCGATCGCGAGCTGCGCGAGGTTGAACGCCAGCCAGAAGCCGAGCACCCGCGACGTGTCGGAGAAGACGAGGCCGTAGATCGCGTAGAGGTCGATGAGCGGCGCCACCACGGGCAGCAGGATCTGGAAGAAGATCATGTAGGGCAGCGCCCGGCGACCGATGCGCCGCTGGCGGCGGTCACGGCTGACGATCGCCCCCTTGTGCTTCCACACGGCTTGGGTGGTCCCGAACGACCAGCGATAGCGCTGACGCCAGAGGCCGCTCAGGGTCGACGGGGCCTCGGTCCAGGCGATCGCGTCGTCGGCGTAGACGACGCGGTGGCCGAGGCGACCGATCGAGAGCGTGAGGTCGGTGTCCTCGGCGAGCGTGTCGCCGGGAACTCCTCCGAGCTGCTCGAGCACGTCACGCCGGAACGCCCCGATGGCGCCCGGCACGGTGGGCGTGCTCTGGAACACCTCGTACATGCGCCGGTCGAGGTTGAAGCCCATGACGTACTCGATGTGCTGCCAGCGTCCGAGCAGCCCGGAGCGATTGCCCACCTTGGTGTTGCCGGAGACCGCCGCGACGCGCGGATCTGCCATGGGCTGCACGAGCCGCGTGATCGTCTCGGGCTCGAACACCGTGTCGCCGTCGACCATCACGACGACCTCCGCCCGGGTGCTGGCGACGCCGCTCGTCAACGCGCCCGCCTTGCCGGCGTTGGGCTGGCGGATGAGGCGCACACCCGGCAGGGCGAGCCGCTCGACGATTCGGGCGGTGTCGTCGGTCGAGCCGTCGTCGACGACAATGATCTCGAGGTCGGGGTACGTGGACGCCGCCAGCGAGCGGACGGCCTGGGCGATCCCGACCTCCTCGTTGTAGGCGGGGACGAGCACGGCCACCGACGGCCAGTAGGTGGATGCAGGGCGCGGACGCGTGCGTCGCACTTGCAGCAGGGCGAGCGGCACGAGCACGAGGACGCGGAGGGCGACGAGCACGCCGACCACCGCGATCACGAGGCCGACGCCGCTAGTGAGCCAGAACGCCATCCGCACCGCCCACAGGAAGATCACGGCGCGGACGTGATGCCACGCGCTGGCGACGGGCTCGGCCTCGGCGCGGCTGAGCCCGAGCATCTGGCGCAGCGTCACGAAGCGGTAGCCCTCTGCC
>JACCYI010000188.1 GCA_013696535.1 Solirubrobacterales bacterium | reverse complement strand
CGACCAACCGCTGCCCATAAATCGACTCGCCCCTCCCTCGCCCTCCATCGAACGGATCGTCGCATGACTAGACATGGAGCCTCTGGCAGTCCTTGCCAGCCGCGCTAGCTGATCGCCGATAAACTCGCTAGCATTGCAAGCGTTCTGTCCTTAACTCTTGAAATGGGACCTGCGTCGTGAAATCGCACAATCGCCCTACCGGCGCGAGCGCTAGCGCAGTAGTACCCGACCACGTGGTGGCAGGGTGGCTCGCCTCAGGCGACAGCCCATGGCGCGAGCCACGGGATGGCTGGTGTCGGGCCGCCGAAGTTGCGCGGTGCCGTTACGCCGAGTGGCAGAGCGCGCCGTCCTGGGAGCGCGGCGCGGCGTTCGCGAGTTACCGCGACGCGCTGGCTTGCGAGCAGCGTGAGGCGGAGCGCTACGCGGACGCCTGGTACGCCGCGATTGAAGCATGACGGCGCCGTAGCTGACACTTGAGGGGCACTTGGGTTTCCGGCTCACCGCTTGATCGCTCGTGGTTCGGCGCCGGCCGAAGTACTCGAAGCGACGGGCAGCGGTCGACGATCAACCGGATCTCCTCCCGATCGGCAAGGCGACTCGACGTGACGGCTTGACTTGAGGCTCGTGGTGGAGCGCGCCCTCTCGGCGACGGCTTGGGCCACGATCCACATGAGCGGAGGGACGACGGGCAAGAGCATGCGCGGCGAAGCCGAGGGCGGAAGGTGAACGGCGACAGCGATGGCAGCGAACAGTGCGATGGGCGCGGTCTCCGGCGGCACCAAGGGCGGCGGTGCCATAAGAGAACCGCGGACCACCCGACGGCCACGAGCAGCAGGGAGTTGAACAGTACGTTGGCGCCGATCCGGGTCAGCGAGCGCCGCGGCCGCATCGGGATGGAGAAGAACAGCCGCCCCGCGTTCGCCGCGACGTTGCGCGCGTAGTGCGCGGGTCGTGCCCGGATGTTCGCGATGGCCCGCCTTCGAAGCTCGCGATCGCCATGGACGGGATCGAGCGTCTCCAGGCGTCTGAACAGAGGTCGGAAGGCGGCGAGGGCCGGGTCACGGGCAACGGTGCTCGGCTCGTGCCACTGCCCCGTCTCGCCCGGCTGGGTTGGGGACATCCAGAACAGCGACAACCCGGAGGAGGAACCCCAGTACACGGGGTGGCCGGTCAGGCGATAGGTGTGGGCGAGCCACGGCACACACCCCACCACGGCGATCGTCGCCACCGCCGCCAAGCGGGGGGCATTGGTGCTGCGCGGTCGCACAGCCCACCCCAGCATTGCGGCCGCCAGGAGCGCGATCGCCACCCAGCCGTACTCGAGACGCACCGTCGTCAACGCGGCGATGCAGAGGCCGGCGACGAGGTTGTCGCGGTCGACAAGGAGACGCCCGAAACGGGCGCCGACAAGGCAGAGCCGGGAGAGAAGCCCGATTCCGCCAAGGAGCACGCCATCGATCAGAAGACCGCCTACTCCGTCGAGGTCCGGAAGGGCGACGGCACGACCGTTGACGTCGCGCTCGACGACGCGTTCAACGTGCTCGCGAGCGAGCAGGACAACGAGCAGGGCACGGAGAGTTCCTCCGAGCAGGCTGCCGAGACGCCAGCGCAGCGCTAGTCGCTTCGTGACGCATCGGCAGAGCGGGGTTCGGGCGATGTCGCCCGGACCCCGTGCCGTTCCGCTGTGGCATCTGCTGGGCTCAACCCGCCGCTGATCGACCCGGCGGCCCCACCCAGGCCGGGTGGCTCGCTCCCAGATGAAAGTCTGCAGCTGAGCCGCCTCGCGGCCGTGCGATCCAGCAGCCCGGGTCCCCCACCCGGCCCCTGTCGCTGCGCCGCACACCACGGGCGGTGATCGCGATCACGGTTCTCATTGGAGTCTCATTCGCGTCGCAGAGACCGCGATCTCCAGCGATCACGAACTGTGAATTGAGCATTTCAACCACGTGTTTCTCTCCATCCCAACCCGGATCGGATACGCCGCCCTGGCCGGCTTCGTCGCCGAATCAGCTCGTGTCCCCTTGCCCCGTGTAACCGCGCTCATCGCCGCCTGGCTGCTCGCCGGGAAGGCGAGCGCGTGATGCTCGCCTCGCTGTCGTCCACTTCTGAGCAGCTCGTCCAGCAGCTTGGCTACTTCGGCCTGGTGATCACCATGGCGGTCGAGCACATCTTCCCGCCGATTCCCTCTGAGCTCGTGTTGCCGCTCGCGGGCTTTGAGGTTGCGCGCGGCAATCTGAACCTGTTCGGCGCGCTCGTAGCGGCGACCCTCGGCTCGCTCGTCGGAGCCAGCGTGCTGTACTTCATCGCGAGGTGTGGCGGCCGCCCGCTCGTCCTGCGATTGCGCGGCGCGCTGCGCGTGGACGAGCCGGCACTGGAGCGAGCAGAGCGTCGCTTTGAGCGCCACAGTGCGAGGATCGTGCTCCTCGGTCGCATGGTGCCCGGGCTGCGGAGCATCGTCTCGCTCCCTCCCGGTCTGCTTCGCATGCCGTTCGGCCGCTACCTGGCGCTCACCGCGACCGGGTCGCTGGCTTGGAATGCGCTGCTGATAGTCCTGGGCCAACAGCTCGGCAGCAGATGGAGCGACGTCGCCGGTTGGGTCGCACCGATCGCGCAGATCGTCCTGATCGCGTGCGTCCCGCTGGTCGTCGGCTGGATGCTGGTGCGCCGGCAACGCCGTGCCCGCGCGCAGGTTCAGTGAACGGAGGAAGACGTCGAGGCGCCGATCGACCGCCTCACGATCGCCGCCCAGGGCTGATGATCCTCGGCATCGGCCTGCCCGCGAGCCTCTCGATCAGGTGGACGAGGTGCCTGATGCTGTGCGGGGAAGGATCACGGAGACATCCGCTCCACCCTCGGGATGGTTGTGCGCTGAAACGCGGCCACCATGGGCTTGGGCAATGGCCGCCACGATTGCCAGTCCCAGGCCGGCGCCGCCGCGCCCGCGCCCGGAATCCGCCCGTGTGAATCGTTCGAACGCGGCGTCGATGAAGTCGGGTGGAAAGCCCGGACCGTCGTCGCGGACATGCAGCTCGACGGACTCGCCGACACCATCGCAGCTGAGTTCGATCCGTTGTCCGCCATGGCGCAGAGCGTTGTCGACCAGGTTACTGACCGCCTGCTCCACGCGTAGCCTATCTGCGACGAGGCCGATGCCGTCGGGCGCCGTGACCACAAGCTCGACATCCTGCTCGAGCGCGCGGCGCGCGAAGCGCGCGCGCACGGCTTCAAGCATGTCGTCGGCCTGGGTCTCGCTGGGGCGGATCGGCAGGCGACCTTGGTCAGACCGAGCGATGACCAGCAGATCCTCAGCCAGTTGCACGAGCCGATCAGTCTCCTCCGCCGCTGACCGCAAGGCTGCCTCGAGCTCGCCGACGCTCCGCCCGCCTCGGAGCGCGAGCTCCAGTTCGGTCTTGAGGATCGCCAGGGGTGTGCGCAGCTCATGACTGGCGTCTGACACAAACGTGCGCTCACGCGCGAACGCCGTTTCCAGACGTTCGAGCATCGCGTTCAACGTGTCTCCGAGTCTCGCGATCTCGTCGTCGGCGGCAGGAACCGGCAATCGCTGACC
>JACCYI010000186.1 GCA_013696535.1 Solirubrobacterales bacterium | reverse complement strand
GGTCAGGTGCTCGGCTCGACCGGCGGAGAGGGGCTCGTCACCGCGGATCCACGGTGACGAGCCCTCCGCGAGCCGCTAGGTGTCACGACCCTAGCCCTTGACCGCGCCGGCGGTCAGGCCGGCCACGATGCGCTTCTGGAACAGGAGGACGAGAAGCACCAGGGGGATGGAGATGACCACGGACGCCGCGCTGATCGTGCCGAGCGGCTTCTCGAACTCCGTCGACCCGGTGAAGAAGGCGATCGCGGCCGGCACCGTGCGGGCCTTGGGCGAGGACGTGAGCGTCACGGCGAGCAGGAACTCGTTCCAGGCGAAGATGAACGTGAGGATCGCCGTGGTCGCCATGCCCGGGGCGGCCAGCGGCAGCACGATCTTCGTGAACGCCTCGAAGTTGGTCGCCCCGTCCACCAGGGCCGCCTCCTCGAGATCTCGCGGAATCTCCCTGAAGAACGACACCAGGATGTAGATCGCGAGCGGGAGCGAGAAACACAGGTACGGGATGATCAGGCCGGGCAGGGTGTTGAAGAGTCCGATGTCCGTCCACAGCTTGAACAGCGGGGCGGCGATCGCGATCGCCGGGAACGTGGTGATCGATAAGACCAGCCCGAGGATGAAGACCTTGCCCCGCAGCTTGAGTCGCGCGAGCGCGTATGCGCAGAACGACCCCACCACGAGCGAGAGCGCCGTCACGGTCAGGCTCACGATCGCGCTGTTGAGCAGAGCGTGGGTGAAGTCGCCGTTCTTGAAGATCGACGTGTAGTTGTCGAGCGTCGGGTTCGGGGGGAAGATCGACGAGCTGGAGAGGTCCGGACCCGTCCTGAGCGAGATGTTGATCAGCCAGTAGAAGGGGAACAGGCAGAAGACGACGATGGCCGCGACGGCCACCCACATCCACCACGGCGTCCCCTCCGACGGCGCCTTCTGCTTCTTGGTCGCGACCTCCGCCTCGTCCTGATCGAGGACGTCGACCCTTCCGATGCTTGCGGCTCCCATGTCTATTCCTCCGCCATGCCTCGGATGTTACCGCCGACGAACCGGATGTAGATGAACGACACGATCATCACGATCACGAAGGTGAGGATCGCGAGCGCCGATCCCAGCCCGAGGATCCGGTTGGTCTGGAACGTCTCGTAGGAGATGAGCGACAGGGTGGTCGTCCCGTTCGAGCCCTTGGTGAGCACGAACGGCAGATCGAAGATCCGCAGCGCGTCCAGCGTGCGGAAGATCAGCGCCACGAGCAGCGCCGGCTTGAGCAGCGGAAGGGTGATACGGACGAAGCGCTGCCACGCGCTCGCGCCGTCCACCTTCGCCGCCTCGTAGATCTCGTTCGGGATCACCTGCAGGCCGGCGAGGAGCAGCAGCGCCATGAACGGCGCCGTCTTCCACACGTCGGCGATGATCATCACGATCAGCGCCTGGGGGGATTCACCCAGCCAGACCGTGTCGTCCGGGAGCCCGACGGCTCCCAGCAGGCTGTTCACGAAGCCGAGCGACGGCTCGAAGATGGTCTGCCACATGATCGCCGTCACCACCGTGAGCACCGCCCACGGCACCAGCACCACGGTGCGCAGCAGGCCCTGTCCCTTGAAGGCCGCGTGCATGGCCATGGCCATGGCCAGGCCGAGCAGGGTCTCGAAGATCACCGATCCCCCCGTGAAGATGAACGTCACCTTGACGGCGGACCAGAACTCGGAATCCCCGAGGGCCGTCGTGTAGTTCTTCAAGCCGGCCCAGCGCGACAGACCGGCCACGCGAACGCTGTACTCGTGCAGCGAGAGCCACACCGCGTAGCCGATGGGGTACGCCGCGACGATCCCGATCAGGATCATCGACGGCGACACCATCAGCGTTGCGAGGCGGCGCTCCGATATCCCCCTGGAGCGCCCCCTCTTCGGGGGACCCGCCGGAACTGCGGCGGTTGCCATCTGCTCGCCCTCTCCTCGCTAGAACGTGGCCAGGGCCTTTTCCATGTCGCCTGACGCTTTCTTGAGCGCCGCCTCCGGTTCCATCTGACCTGACAGGGCGCCGTTGACGTTCTTGTAGATCGCCTGCGAGATCTGGCTGTAGACCGGCGACACCGGGCGCGACTTGGCCTGCTCGACGGCCTGCTTGAGCTGGTCGGCGAACGG
>JACCYI010000148.1 GCA_013696535.1 Solirubrobacterales bacterium | reverse complement strand
GCGCCGTGGCATGTGCGCCGGCGATCACGATCGGCAGCAGCAGTGGCAGGGCGAGCAGCGGCACGATCAGGTCGCGGGCGCGGGTCTGGATGGCGAGCGCCGCCACCAGCGTCCCGACCACGGCGATGCCCGCGTTGGCCAGAGCCAGGAGGCCGGCAAGGCCCGGCAGCGCCTGGAAGGGGGAAGGGCCGAGGAGAAGCACGCTGTAGACGGGTACGGCCACGAGCTCCACCGCGCTCAGGAAGGCGAAGAGCAGCAGTGCCTTGGCCCACAGCATCGCGGTGCGGTCCACGGGCGCCAGCAGGAAGGCGTCAAAGCCGCCCTCCTCGCGCTCTGCGACGAAGAGCCGGTTGATGCCGAGCACGGCCGCCAACAGCAGGGTGACCCAGAGCACGCCGGCGGCCAGATCGCCTTCCAGTGTCTCGCGATCGAGCCCGAAGCGGAAGATCACGAAGGTCGAGATGCTGAAGAGCAGCATCGCCGGCACCGACTCGCGCGTGCGCAGCTCGAGGCGCACGTCCTTGCGGAGCAGGGCGGAGACGGCCCCCGCGGTGCTCATCCGTAGAGCGCCCGGACGGTGTCCGTGGGGATTGCGACCTGCTCATCGAGCAGCACCTGCCTTCCGTCCCGCAACCCGAGCACGACGTCGGCTTCAGCCAGCCCGGCCTCGACGTCGTGGGAGATGATCACCCGCGTGCACCCGCTCGCCCGACCGACGAGCGGGGAGACCGCCTCCACGGCGGCCGGGTCGAGGTTGGCGTAGGGCTCGTCGAGCAGCAGCAGGGCGGGCTCGTGGAGCACGGCTCGGCAGATGGCCACCCGCTGGGCCAAGCCGCGCGAGAGCGTCCGGATCGGGTCGTCACCGCGGCCGGCGAGCCCGACCACGTCCAGCAGCGTCTCGATCCGAGCCGGCGAGACGCCGTGCAACCGGGCATGAAAGGAGAGGTTCTCGCGGGCGGAGAGCTCGCGGTACAGCAGCGGATCGTGAGCCAGCAGGCCGATCCGGCCCCTCACCTTCCAGCCATCCCGCGGCAGCGTCCCACCCAGAACGCGCGCGTGTCCCGCGTGTGGTCGCAGGAGCGTGGCCAGGATCCGAAGCAAGGTCGTCTTGCCGGCGCCGTTGGCGCCGAACACCGCGAGGGTCGCTCCGGCCGGCAGCTCGAGGGTGACACCGGCCAGCGCGGCCCGCTCGCCGTAGCGGCGCTCCAAGCCGTCGAGGGCGATGGCCGGCGCGGCCTCGGTCATGCCGGCGGGGGCCGTCAGGCCGTGGCGGGAACGTGAGCGGCCTGGGCGTCGCGAATCGCCTCGCGCACCTGCGCTTCGCCGCCCGCGCGCAGCAGGTCGATGGGGTCCGGGTTTCCGTTGACGATGCCCTCGAAGAAGACCTTGCGGTCCTGATAGGTCGGCAGGGTGCCCTTCGCCCAGCCCCGCACCTCGTTGAGCAGGATCGCCAGGCGCGCGTAGGGCTCCCCGTACTCCTCCGCTATCTGGCGCTTCATGCGCTTGGCCAGTGCGGGTGAGGCGCCGGCCGTGGAGATGGCGATGGCGAGCGGGCCCGTGCGGACGATGGCCGGCAGGATGAAGTTGCACAGCGGCGGGACGTCGACGACATTCACCAGCATGGCCCGGCGCTCGGCGTCGTCGTAGACCGCGATGTTGACGTCCGTGTCGTTCGTGGCGGCGATCGCCATGAAGGTGTTCTCGAGATCACCCGCCACATACGGGCGCCGGATCCACTCGATCGACTTCTCGTCGGCGAGGGTGGCCAGCTCGGGGTCTGCCTCCGGCGCAACGAGGACCACGCGGCCGTCGCAGGCCAGCAGACCTTCGACCTTCTCCAAGCCGATGGCGCCGCCCCCGACCACGACGCAGCGGCGCCCGGTCAACTTGAGGCAGGCGATGTAGAACGGGGTGTCGAGCATCCCCTGGACGCAGGTCTGGTCGCAGATCCCCTTGCGGAACTGACAAACGCATTCCTTGCCGGCGTAGGCCTGGGCGGGCATGGTCTCCTGGAGGGTAGTGGGCCGTGTAGAACCTTCTCTCGTACTACGGATCGACCATGCCACAAGACGGATACTTCACAGACGATTCGATGCTGCGCCAGGTGCACCGAGAGTTCGCGGTAGCCCTCTCGGGCCAGCGGGCCCTGCTGATGCAGGCCACGCACCCGGTCGCCTTCGCCGGGTTCTTCGCCCACACGGGCGCGCTCGACGAGCCCTACGAGCGCTTGAACCGCACGGCGCAGGTCATGGACACGATCGGCTTCGGCACGCGCGAGGCCGCCGACCGTGCCACGCGCCGGGTCCGGGCGATGCACAAGCGGGTGGGCGGAGAGCTCACCGAGCCCGCCGGGCGCTTTCCAGCCGGCACGCCCTACGCGGCCGACGATCCCGTGCTGCTCATGTGGATCCTGGCCTCGCTCGTGGACTCCTCATTGCTCGTTTACGAGAAGTATGTCCGCCGCCTGAGCCGCCACGAGCGCAACGCCTACTGGCAGGACTACAAGGTGATCGGCAACCTCTTCGCGCTCGAGGACCACGAGATGCCGGACACGATCGAGGACTTCGACGCCTACATGCGCGACATGCTCACGGGCGAGGACCTGTTCATCACGGACGAGGCTCGCGAGCTGGCGGTCCGCATCGTGATGAAGCCGCCCGTCCCGTTCAAGGCCCGGCCGCTGCTCGAGCTGGCCAACCAGATCACGGTGGGGTTGCTTCCCTCCAGGATCCGGCGTGGCTACGGGCTGCGGTGGGATCCGGTCCGCAGCGTGGCGTTGCACGGTGGGGCGGAGTACGTGAAGCGGCTGGTGGTTCCGGTCCTGCCGGACCGCCTGCGGCTGGTCTCCAGCGCCCGCGCTGCGTGACGAAGTCCGCGGGCTGACCCGGGGTCGCTACTCCGGCCGCTCGCGCTGTGCCCGGATGCGCTTGAGACGCTCGCGGAGGTCGTCCTCGCGCTCGTCGGGCTCGTAGAAGCGCAGGTCCTCGAGCCCCTCCGGCAGGTGCTCCTGGGTGTTGACGTGCGCCGCCGAGCGGTGAGGATCCTCGTACCCCTGGCCGCGTCCGAGCTTGCGCGCGGCGGGATAGGCGGCCGTGCGCAGCGGCCCCGGCGGAGTGGCGGCGCCCGCGTCGCGGATGTGGCCGCGCGCGTCGAAGATCGCGCGCTTGGCGGCGTCGGACTTCGGCGCGAGCGACAGGTAGATGGCCGCCTGGGCGAGTGCGAAGTGGCACTCCGGCAGGCCCACGTGCTCGACGGCGGCTGCAGTTGCGACGGCAACCTCGAGCGCCCTCGGGTCGGCGTTGCCGACGTCCTCGGAGGCGAAGACGATCATCCGTCGCACGATGTAGCGCGCGTCCTCACCGCCCTCGAGCATCGCCGCGAGGTAGTACAGGGAAGCGTCAGGATCCGATCCGCGCGTGGACTTGATCCAGGCCGAGATGTAGTCGTAGTGCTGGTCGCCCGCCTTGTCATAGAGGACCGCCTTGCGCTGCATGGCATCCTCGGCGTCGGGCAGCTCCACCACGCTGCGGTCATCGCGCCGGACGGTCTCCACGGCGAGTTCGAGCGCGTTGAGCGCCGCCCGGGCGTCGCCGCCGGAGCGGGCGGCGAGGAACGCGAAGACTTCGTCGCCGACTTCGACGCCGTCGACCAGCTCGCGTGCGAGCGCCCGGCGCAGGAGCGCTTCGACGTCCGCGGCCTCGAGCGCCTGGAGCTCGTAGACCTGCGTCCGTGACAGCAGCGCGTTGTTGACCTCGAAGTAGGGGTTCTCGGTCGTCGCCCCGATCAAGGTGACCAGCCCATCCTCCACCGCGGGGAGCAGCGCATCCTGCTGCGCCTTGTTGAAGCGGTGGATCTCGTCGAGGAAGAAGACGGTGTCGCCGCCACCCGTGCGCCGTTCACGGGCGCGCTCGAGCAACGCTCGGACCTCCTTTGAGCCGGCCTGGACAGCGGAGAGCTCCTCGAAGGCGGCGTCGGCGTGGCGAGCGACCATCCGCGCGAGGGTCGTCTTCCCGGTTCCGGGCGGCCCGAAGAGGATCATGGAGTGCGGGTGGCCAGACTCGATCGCCGCCCGCAGCGCCGAGCGTGGCGACAGCAGGTGGGCCTGACCGACGAAGTCATCGAGTGCCGACGGGCGCATGCGGACCGCCAAGGGCGCGTCAGAAGCAACGGGTGAAGCATCTTCACGCCCGGGGTCCCCGGCGTCGAACAGGCGGTCCATCATGTTGAGTATGGAGCGCGCCCCAGTCAGCGTCGTGGTGCGCGAGTGGGGGCGCATCGGGTTCGTCGGCTTCGGCGGCCCACCCGTCCATGTCGCCCTGCTCCGCGACCTCTGTGTCGAGCGGCGGGGGTGGATGAGCGCCCGCGAGTTCGAGGACGCCAACGCCGCCTGTGGCCTGCTTCCCGGCCCGGCGTCCACCCAGTTGGCCATCTACTGCGCACGACGGGCCGGCGGCCTCGCCGGGGCGCTGCTCGGTGGGCTCGCCTTCATCCTGCCCGGGCTGGTGATGCTGATCGCGCTCGCCGCGGTGGCGCTCTCCGACGAGCCTCCCAGCTGGATCCGGGCAGTGGGAGCCGGCGCGGCGGCGGCGGTGGTGGCCGTTGTCGTGCAGGCGGGACTCGTGCTCGCCGGCTCGAGCCTGGGCGGTCTGGGCGGCGCGCGGCTGGCACGGGCGGTTGCCTACGTCGCCGCGGGCGCCGCGGCCACCGTGCTGGCCGGAGTGGGCGTCGTGATCGTCCTCCTCGCTTGTGGCTTGATCGAGCTGCATGTGCGCCGGCGGCCACGGGACCAACCGGCTGCCGCCCACGTGGCAACGCTTCCCGCCCTCGTCTGGATGGCGTTCAAGGTGGGTGCGCTCTCCTACGGCGGGGGCTACGTGATCATCCCCCTCATGCAGGCCGATGCGGTCGACGCCTACGGCTGGTTGACGCGCTCGGAGTTCGTCGACGCCGTGGCCTACGGTCAGCTCACGCCCGGGCCCGTCGTCCAGACCGTCGCCGCGGTCGGCTACGCGGCGTCGGGGCTCGGGGGAGCGCTGCTCGCCGCCGCGGTGGCCTTCTCGCCCTCGTTCCTGATCATCCTCATGGGAGGCAGACGCTTCGAGCGCCTGCGCACGAGCGTACGGGCGCGCGCCTTCCTCGACGGCGCTGGGCCGGCCGCCGTCGGCGCCATCCTCGGTGCGGCGGTCCCGCTGGCGGCCGGGATCGAGGAGGCCTGGCAGTACGCGGTGCTCGCCGTCGCGGCCCTCGCCCTCGCAGCGCAGCGCCCCGCGATCCTCGCCCTGGTGGGCGGCGCCCTGGCCGGACTTCTCGCTCTCGCTCTCGGAGCGCCGCTGCCGTCGAACTAACCTTCGCGAGATGGACGGCGCCCAAGACCTCCAGGACGAGAC
>JACCYI010000139.1 GCA_013696535.1 Solirubrobacterales bacterium | reverse complement strand
GGTCCCCCAACGCGGCCACGTGGCCAGGATGCCAGATGACGGCCTTTGGCTTCTAAGTCACATATCGCGGGCTCACACCCGCCCGAACACCCACGGTGGCCGCGACCGGCGAGCGTTGTGGCGCCCTCCTCCACCGTGGCCGCGACAAGTGCCACGGCGTCCTCCACCGTCTCAGGGCCGCGTCACCTCGGGATCGCGGCGTAGTTCCAAGAGCGGGGGGAGGTGAAAAGCCCCTCGAACGTGGAGCGGTCGAACGGGCCGCGCCCCTCCAGGTCGAAGATCCGCAGGCCGCAGCCGTCAAGCAGGTCCCACAGCGCGCCGGAGGTCTCCCCGTAGAGATCCGCCCCTCCGGATCCGTGCTCGAAGACGACGACCGGGCGGTGCTTTGCCAGCAGCTGCTGAGCGCCGCGCAGCACCCCGACCTCCGCTCCCTCGACGTCAACCTTCACGAACGCAGGGGACGCATCTGCGGGCACCACGTCGTCCAGACGCACGACCTCCACGCCGATGACCTCGGTCCGCCTCGTCTCGGCGGGGAGGTCTTCGCGCCGCTTGAGCCCGGAGAGCGCGGGAGCATCGACGACGACCGTGAACTGCGCGGTTCCCGCGACGTCGCTCAGCGCGGCGGTGGTCACCGTGACGGCGGGAAACCGGCGGCGGAGGTCGTCGGCCAGCGCCGGGATCGGCTCGAAAGCGAAGTGGCGGCCCTCGGGGGCGACCGCGACGATCTGCTCCAAGATCGCTCCGTTGTTGGCCCCGATGTCGATCGCGCAGCTGTGCTCCCGCAGCGCGCCCGTAAGGAGGACCCGCGTCGCGTAGTCGTCACGCGCGTTGCGCCGCTGCCCGGGATCGAAGACGGACTCGAGCTCGGACCAGCGCTCGGCGTTCCCGGTCCGCGCCGCACCTGAACGTCCGGCCCGGCGCAGCAGCGCAGCAGCCTGGGAGAGGGTGGGGGCCATCGAGCAAGCCTAGACGCGCGGCTTGATAACGCCGTCGATCGCCGACCTCGCTGCGGTCGGCGCCCCCGCGCTGGTGATGGTCGCCGGGGAAGCGCTCGCCGCAGTGCAGCAGCTCGTGCGAGCCTCCTGGTGTGCGTCGGAGCCGGCTCTGCGGCGGACTCGTCGACCTGCGACGGGCACATCGCACCGATCATGGGCGGGAGTCGAGGCCCGTAGCCGAGTGTCGGCTCGAAGGACCCGAGAAGTCGGGTCGCCGAATGGGGCTTGACAACGGACCCTCGCGGGAGCAGCGTTGCCTCGGTGCTCCGCGTGGGAACCGATCTGACGTCCGTGGCCCAGGTACGCGAGTCGATCGCGGCTCACGGGGACCGCTACCTCGACCGGCTGTTCGCCCCGGAGGAGCTGACCGACGCCCGGGACGACCCACGACGCCTCGCCGCACGCTTTGCGGCCAAGGAGGCGGTGCTCAAGGTCTTGCGCCCGGATGACGATGCTCTGCCCTGGAAGGAGATCAGGGTTCGCCGCCACTCCACAGGCTGGACGGATCTCGTGCTCAGCGGTCGCGTCGCTGAACGGGCTCGAGCCATCGGTGTAGAGCACTGGGCCGTCAGCCTTACGCACGAAGGCGACCTGGCTTGCGCCGTGGTCGTCGCCACCATCAAAACTTCGCCTGCCGCGACAATGGAGACCGGATGACCGACGACGTACGCAAGATCCTGATCGACCACGCCCGCCTCGCAACGGATGCAAACACGCTCGATGCGCACGCGGATCTGTTCGACGCCGGCATGACCTCGCACGCGAGCGTGAACGTCATGCTCGCGCTGGAGGACCGCTTCGACATCGAGTTCCCCGACGAGATGCTGAAGCCGAGCGTGTTCGCGAACATCGCGGCGATCACCGCGGCCGTCGAGCAGCTCCAGGGCGATCAGGCGGCGGCATGAGCACGACAGTGGACGCAGACCAGGCCTTCCTGGTCGGTATCCGCCGTATCGCCGACGAGATCGCGGGCCCGCACGCCGCGGACGTCGACCGTCACGCGCGGTTCCCGGCCGAGACGATCGATGCCCTGCGTGAGCAGCGTGCGCTCTCCGCGTTCGTGCCCGTGGAGCTCGGGGGCGACGGCGTGTCCTTCGAAGCGCTGGCCCAGGCCTGCCTGGAGCTCGGGCGGCGCTGCTCGGCCTCGGCCATGGTGTTTGCCATGCACCAGATCCAGGTCGTGACGCTCGTACGCCATCTCGACGGTGACGGCTTCTTCGCGTCCTTCCTGCAGGAGCTCGCGCGCGACCAGCGGCTGGTGGCGTCCGTGACGTCGGAGGTGGGCACGGGCGGCGACATGAGCCGGTCGATCGCGGCCGTGACCCCCTCGGGTCCAGGC
>JACCYI010000136.1 GCA_013696535.1 Solirubrobacterales bacterium | reverse complement strand
GCCTGGACCGGCGCTCGCGATCTTCCCGAGGTTCCGGCGGAGAGCTTCCGTGACTGGTGGCGGGGCCGATCAAACGGGCATCTCGCGAACGCGGCGGACTGAGAAGCGATGCCTGGAGCCCGCGAAGAGGTCATGGGACGCCTGCGGGCGGCGCTCAGCGATGTCCCGCCGGAGGAGGCTCCGGCCGACGTGGCGGTCACGCGCGACTACGATCGTGGGCTCGACTCGCCGGTGGACGAGCGCTTGGACATGTTCGCGAAACGGGTGGCCGAGTACCGGGCGACGGTCCACCGGGTGGCCGACCCCACTGAGCTGGCCGCCGCTCTTGGAACCGCCTGCGAACGCCACAGCGTGCGGAGATTGGTGGTTCCGGCCGGCGTTCCCGTCGACTGGCGGCCAGCCGGTGTCGAAGTGCTCGACGACTCGGCGCTGACCCACGACGAGCTCGACGCGGCCGACGGCGTGCTGACCGGCTGCGCGGCGGGCATCGCGCTGACGGGCACCATCGCGCTCCAGAGCGGACCGCTCTCCGGGCGTCGCGCCATCACCCTGCTACCAGACCTGCATCTCTGCGTGATCGAAGCCGATCAGGTGCTTGGGACGGCTTCCGAGCTGTTCGAGCGGGTGCCACCGGGCCGCCCCGTGACGCTCATCTCGGGGCCGTCGGCCACTTCGGACATCGAGCTCAATCGGGTGGAGGGTGTGCACGGTCCGCGACGCCTTGAGGTGTTCCTGCTGGCGTGAGAACGGGCCCGGGCGCGGGGGCGAGACCGGTGCGCGGCCGCCGCCCCTAAACGCTGAGCGGGTCGGCGCGCAGAGGGTTCAGCCCGCGGCCACCCCCTGCGCGCGCCTCGATCAGATGGAGTCCGGCGACGTGCTGGTGTCGACGGGACGCGGCGCGCCGCTCTGATGCGTCGTGTCGTTCATGGCAGGCGGGGTCGGCGAGACGTTGGTGACGGGGATGACGTCGTCCTCCTTGCGCTTCTGCATCTGCTTGCGCCCGAAGAACGCACCCGCTCCGGCGGCGATCATTGCCAGAGCCGGCTTGCCCTTGGACCCGCCCTTCGACGCGGTCTTCTTACCCAGCCCGGCCGCGGGCAGGGAACTCAGCAAACCCGAGAGACCGCTCTTGCCGCTGGACTTGCCCTTGCTCTTCGACCTGCCGAGCGTCGGGCGCTTCGGGGCGCCCGGGCTCGGGAGCCCGAACCGGCCGCCGGGGCTGGGGTTGGAGCGCGCAAGGCGCCCGCCCGCGCTCGGCGTGGGGGTGGACCGGCCGAATCGACCGCCGGTGCCCGGGGTGGGAGCCGAACGACGGGGTCGGTTTGAAGTCTTGGGGGAATTCTTGGTAGGCATGAGCCCTCCTTGTTGCGGAACATCGCCCGTACCCAGGAACGCCCTGGCGCTCACGCACCTGGACGTTTGATCGAGTAACACGCTGGTCACGACTCATGACAGCGCTGGGTCCGGCGAAGTTACGCGCCCATTAGGCTCCCATGCACAGATGACGCGTCTATCGAGCTACCTCCTGCCCACCGAAAAGGAGGCCCCGGCTGACGCCGAGGCACTCTCCCACAAGCTCATGGTTCGCGCCGGGCTGATCCGGCAGGTGGGATCAGGGCTCTGGACCTACCTCCCCGCAGGCTGGCGGGTGCACGAGAAGGCGGTGCAGATCGTGCGCGAGGAGATGAACGCGATCGGCGGTCACGAGATGCTGATGCCGGTCCTCACTCCCGCCGAGCTCTGGAAGCGCTCGGGCCGCTACTCCATCGACGAGGTCTTCAAGCTCTCAGACCGCCGCGGAGCGGACATGGTGCTGGCCATGACCCACGAGGAGACCGTGACCTTCCACGTGTCCTCACTCGTGCGCTCCTACCGCGACCTGCCGCTGATCCTCTACCACTTTCAGACCAAGGAGCGCGACGAGCCGCGGCCGCGCGCCGGTCTGCTGCGCACGCGTGAATTCATCATGAAGGACGCTTACACCTTCGACCGCGGTCCTGAGGGCCTCGAAGCCGGTTACCAGAAGCACATCGTCGCCTACGACCGGATCTTTGACCGCGCCGGGCTCGAGTGGTACCGGGTGGAGTCAGACGTCGGGATGATGGGCGGGTTCGGCGCCCATGAGTACATGGCGCCCTGCCCCGCGGGAGAGAACGATGTGGTGCTGGCTGCCGGGTATGCCGCAAATCTCGAGGTGGCGAGCGCCACGGCAAAACCCGTTCACCTGCCGCCCGAGCTCGGCGCTCCCGAGGGGGTCCACACGCCGGGCCAGACCACCGTCGCGGCGGTGGCCGGCGCGCTCGGGGTCCCTGCGGGTGCCCTGCTCAAGGCGTACCCCGTGATGGTCGACGAGCGGGGCTTGGTGGTGGTGGTGGTGCGCGGCGACCACCGGGTCAACGAGATCAAGCTCCAGAACGCGCTCGGGGCGCCGTTTCGCCCGGCCCGCGAAGAGGAGTTCGAGGCGGAGCTCGGGCCGGCCGGCTACATCGGACCGGTCGGCGCCCGAGCGCCCGTCCTGCTCGACGACGCCGTTCCCGAGGCGGGCGGGTTCATCTGCG
>JACCYI010000106.1 GCA_013696535.1 Solirubrobacterales bacterium | reverse complement strand
TAACCGGCGGACGGGGTCGGCCGAATATACGTAGAGCTATGGGTCACACCGCTTCCGCCACCACCCAGGTCGCTGCGACCGTCGACGCGGTGCTCGACGTCGCGCTCACGGTGGACGACATGGTGCGCTGGTTCCCTTTGCCGATCCACCCGGTCGACCCGCCCGAGGACGGAAGGCTCCGCGTGGGCGACGCCTGCCTCGCCGAGAGCGCCTTGGCCGGCCGGCGGCTCCGGACGCGCATCGAGGTGCTCGAAGCCGATGAGACGAATTATCGGCTCGCGGCGACGGGTCCGGTGTGCTTCACCGTGACCGCCGACCTCGCGGCGACGTCGCGGGGTTGTTCGATCTCCGCTTCCGTCGAAGCGCGTTCGGGCGGGGGTCTCACCGGGAGAGTGCTCGAGGGCGCCTGCCGGCCTCTGCTCGGGACGGGACTGCGACAGGCGCTCGACCGGCTCGCCCGGCTTGCGGAGGCTCGGCGCCCGGTCCAGGCGAGCGAGGGCTGAGGACCGGCGGGCGAATCCCTGTTCAGTCGGGTACTGTCGCCTTGTGGAGAGCCGCGCAGAACGCCTGGCGCTCAACGAGGCCGCGTTTCGTGTGGCCAACGAGCGCGCAAGGGAATGGGAAGAGCGCCATCAGGAGATGGAGACGGAGCTCTACCTGTGTGAGTGCGGCGACTTGTCGTGTCCGGAGCGGATCCCGCTTTCCCGCGAGGCGTACGAGTCGGTGCGGAGCGATTCGCGCCGGTTCTTCTGTGCGCCCGGTCACCAGATCACCGACGTGGAGACGGTGATCGAGCGCCACGAGCACTACGTGGTGGTCGAGAAGGATCCAGAGGTGGCCCGGTTGGTCACCGAAACCGATCCGAGGCAGCCCTGATCTCAGCGGGCCGGTGGGTCGCCGCGCCGTGAACCGGCACGGCCCCACTATGCGCAGGCCGTCGCCCGCTGGAAACGACCCGCAAGCTCGCGGAAACGCTCCACGAGCTCGGGTGGCTCGCGCACCTCGAAGTCGAAGCCGAGCATGCCGACGCGCACGGCGAGCCAGTCGAGCCGATCGTCGCTCGTGCGGTACTCGCACGTCTTCTCGTCGATCGGCTCGACCGTTCCTCCCATATACGACAGTGACGGCGTCACGGCCGTGGCCGGCGCGTGCAGGACCACCCTGGCCTGGTAGCGGTAGGTGGCCCCGCGGAGGTTCTTGGCGACGTACGCCGCGACGTCCTTCTCGGGGAGCGGCCGGGGGGTGAAGCGGAGGCCGCCCGGCGAAGGTCTTCCGAGCCGGTCCATCCGGAACGTGCGCCAGTCATCGCGGGCGAGGTCCCACGCCAGCAGATACCACCGTCGCCCCAGGTTCACGAGGTGGTGCGGCTCCGCCTCGCGGCGGGACTCGGTTCCGTCGCGGCTGCGATAGCCGAAGCGAAGACGCTCATGGTCGCGGCAAGCTCCCGCGACGGTGGTCAGCAGCTCTGGGTCGATGGTCGGTCCGGACGCCGCGAGCGTCGCGGTCACCGACTGCAGGGCGTTGACGCGACGGCGCAGGTGTGAGGGCAGGACCTGCTCGAGCTTGACGAGCGCCCGCACCGACGTCTCCTCGATCCCTGTCACCGAGGCCCCGGCGGCTGTCCGCAGGCCGACGGCGATCGCGACCGCCTCGTCGTCGTCGAGCAGCAGGGGCGGCATGGCGGTCCCTGCGTGGAGCCGGTACCCGCCGGCGGGACCGGTCGAGGCGTCCACGGGGTAGCCCAGGTCACGGAGTCGCTCGATGTCGCGGCGGATGGTCCGGCCCGACACCTCGAGCCGCCGGGCGAGCTCGTCACCCGGCCAATCCCGGCGCGTCTGGAGCAGCGACAGTAGCTTCAGGAGTCGACCCGAGGTCTCCGTCATGGCTCCGTCAAGGTCCCACGCATTGAGGACACATACTGACCTAAACCCTTGGGATCCTTCCGTTCATGCCAACTTCCGAGGTGATCGAGATTCCTGCAGGGGCACGAAGGGCCGGCGCTGCCTCCGACGGCGAGCCGGCGATCAGCGTGACCGGGTTGTCGAAGTCGTTCGGCGAGGTCCGGGCACTGAGCGAGGTGAGCTTCGAGGCGGCGCCGGGTACGGTGCTCGGCCTGCTCGGACCCAACGGTGCAGGCAAGACGACCGCCGTGCGCGTGCTCACTACCCTCCTCAAGCCGGACGAGGGCACGATCCGCGTGGTGGGCCTCGACGCCGTGCGCGACGCCGTGGCGCTTCGCGAGCGCATCGGGCTCGCGGGCCAGTACGCGGCCGTCGACGAGAACCTCACCGGGCTCGAGAATCTGACCATGGTGGGGCGGCTCTACGGAGAGCGGCGTTCAACGGCCAAGGCCCGGGGCATGGAGCTCCTCGATGACTTCGATCTGATGGACGCGCTCAAGCGTCCCGTCAAGACCTACTCGGGCGGCATGCGCCGCCGGCTGGACCTCGCAGCGGCGCTCGTGGCCAAGCCGCCCGTGCTCTTTCTCGACGAACCCACGACAGGCTTGGACCCGCGGAGCCGCCTCGATCTGTGGAACACGATCGAGGATCTGGTAGCCGATGGGACCACGGTGCTCCTGACCACCCAGTACCTCGACGAGGCCGATCGCCTGGCCGACACCATCGCCGTGATCGACCACGGGAAGGTGATTGCCGACGGCACGCCCGACACCCTGAAGGACCGGGTGGGCGGCGAGCGCCTCGAGGTCCGGTTGGCCGACGCAGATGCAACGGGTGCGGCGATCGAGGCGCTCGCACCGATGTCCGATGAGGCACCGGTTGCCGAGAGCGGCGTCGTCAAGCTCACGGTCCGGGGCCGCAGCGGGACGATCGTGGAAGGCGTCCGCCGCCTTGACGACGCGGGTGTCGGGGTCGATGACCTCGGTTTGCGGCGCCCCACGCTGGATGACGTGTTCATGTCGCTCACCGGCCGCGTGGCCGAGGCGACCGACAATTCCGAGGTGACTTCATGAGCCGGCTCGTGTCAGACACGATCATTGTGGCCGAGCGCAATCTCGTTCGGCTTCCGCGCGCGCCCGACCTGCTGCTGGCCTTCACGGTGCAGCCGGTGATGTTCGTGCTGCTGTTCGTGTACGTCTTCGGGGGCGCGATCAGCACTCCGGGATACGACTACGCCGATTTCCTGATTCCGGGAATCATCGTCCAGAACATCGCGTTCGGGGGATTCGTGACCGCGCTGGGGCTCAACGAGGACCTCAACAAGGGGTTGATCGACCGCTTCCGCTCGCTCCCCATGGCGCGCGCCGCCGTCCTGGCCGGGCGGACCCTGGCCGACGTGGTGACGAACTTCCTGTCGGTCATCGTGCTGCTCATAACGGGGTTGATCATCGGCTTCTCGTTCAACGCCAACGCGGGAGAGATCATCGGAGGCATCGCGCTGCTCCTGCTCTTCGGATACGCCTTCTCCTGGGTGTTCGCGCTGCTCGGGCTGCTCGTCTCCTCCCCCGAGGCGGCGAACTCCGTGGGCTTCATCGCCGTGTTCCCGCTGACCTTCGTCTCCTCGGCCTTCGTGCCCGTGGAGTCGATGCCGTCCGTTCTGCGGTGGTTCGCGGACGTCAATCCGTTCACCGTGACCGTCGACGCGATGCGGGCGCTATGGCTTGGAGCACCGGCCGGCAACAGCATCTGGGGGGCGGTCGTCTGGTCGCTCGTGATCATCGCGGTCTTCGCCCCGCTGGCGGTGTCCCGCTACCGCCGCGCCGCGGGGCGGTAGTGCGACAATCACGCCATGGACGAGGTTGCTGCCTCTGACGCCTCACCGCCGGTGCGGGTGGACAAGTGGCTATGGGCCGCGAGGCTGGTGAAGACCCGCTCGCTCGCCGTCGAAGCAGTCAAGGGCGGGCGGGTCCACGTCAACGGGCATGCCGCCAAGCCGAGCAAGGAGGTTCGCCAGGGCGACCGGCTCGAGATCACCGTCGGTCGGACGCGCTGGAGCGTGGTCGTACGCGGGACGGCGGAGCGCCGCGGCTCTGCCAGCGCTGCCGCCCCGCTCTATGAGGAGACTCTTGAGAGCAAGGAGGCTCGCGAGCGCCAGGCGGCTGAGATGCGGCTCGCCTGGTCCTCGGGCGCCGACCTCGGAGCGCGACCGACCAAGCGTGATCGCCGGCGGTACGAGAAGACCTCGGGCTCCCGCCGCAGGAGCCGATGATCAGCGGACCCCGACCAGGTCCACCACGAAGACCAGGGTCTCGTCGGGCCCGATCACCCCGCCGGCACCGCGCTTGCCGTAGGCAAGCATCGGCGGGATCGTGATGCGGCGCCGCCCACCGATGCGCATGCCGGTCACGCCCTGATCCCAGCCCGCGATGACCTGACCCTTACCGAGGCCGAATTTGAAGGTCTTGCCGCGATCCCATGACGCGTCGAACTGCTTGCCCGTTTTCCATGAGACACCGACGTAGTGCACTTCGACGATCTGGCCCGCGTCGGCTTGCTCGCCGTCACCGACGGTCAGATCCTCGAGCTCGAGCTGATAGGACGGCGGCTGGTCGGGCGGGATCTGGATCTCGGGCTTCTCGTTCGCGGTCATGTCCGGCACGGTATCCCGTGCCAGGATGCGGCCATGCGACGCACTCCGCTCTCCGATCCGACGTTCAGCTACGACGAGACCGATCCCGACGGCTACCGCTGCGGCATGGTTCGCCTCGGGCCGCAGGTGGGGGCCCAGCAGACCGGAGCCAGTCTCTACGAGCTGCCTCCGGGTCAGGTCTTATGTCCCTACCACTACGAGTACGGCGAGGAGGAGTGGGCCTTCGTCGTCGAAGGGCGACCGTCCGTGCGCACCCCGGAGGGCACCGAGCAGCTCGAGCCCCACGAGATGGCGTTCTTCCCGATGGGTCCCGCCGGCGCCCACCAGATCCGCAACGACACCGACAGCCCCGTCCGCGTCCTGATGTGGTCGACCGTCGTCATACCCACCGCCACCGCGTATCCCGACTCCGACAAGGTGGGCATATGGACGGGTGACAAGGACGAGGACCTGCTGACGGTGCGCTCCAGCCGGGTCGATTACTACCACGGGGAGACGGAGGCGACGTAGCTCCCTTGACTTCAAGTGGCGTCGAAGTTGCATAGTGGTGGCCATGCTCTTCGAAACCAGCTCCCCCGCCGCTCCCCCGCCCGACCGGGCGGCCGCGGTGGCGCTGCAGATCTCCAGCCTCGTCAAGCGGTACCCGACCGGCACCGAAGCCCTCCGCGGCGTCTCGCTCGACATCCAGGCCGGAGAGTTCTTCGGGCTGCTCGGCCCCAACGGCGCGGGCAAGTCCACGCTCATTCACTGCACCACCGGGCTCGCCCAGCCGACCGCGGGCTCGATCCGCGTCTTCGGGCACGACGCGATCGATCACTACGAGAAGGCGCGAGCGGCGGTCGGCCTGGCGCCGCAGGATCTCAACCTCGACTGGTTCCTTACACTCGAGGAGACGCTCGACTACCACGGCGGCTACTTCGGGATGCCCAAGCGGGAGCGCCGGGAGCGATCGAAGGAACTGCTCGAGGCCTTCTCGCTCACCGCCAAGAAGGACGACCGGACCCGAACGCTCTCGGGCGGCATGAAGCGTCGCCTGATCCTGGCTCGGGCGCTGATGCACCGACCCAGGCTCCTGATCCTCGACGAGCCGACCGCGGGAGTCGACGTCGAGCTTCGGCTTGAGCTGTGGCACTACGTCCAGCGCATCAATGCCGAGGGCACGACCATCCTGTTGACCACCCACTACCTCGAGGAAGCCGAGCAGCTCTGCAGCCGGATCGCGTTCATAAACGACGGCCGCATCGCGGCGGAGGGAACCAGCCAGCAGCTCGCCGCCGACTACGGGGTAGGTAGCCTGGAGGACGCGTACCTCGAGCTGGTCGGCCGCAAGGAGCTCTCCCGGGCGCGCGTGGACGAGATCGCGCCGTGAGCGCCGCGCAGATCCGCTTCTTCTCGCTGCTGCGGCGCGAGGTCAGCCGCTTCATGAAGATCAAGCGCCAGACCATCGGGGCGCCGTTGCTCGAGACGTTCCTCTACATCTCCGTCTTCGGCGCAGCCCTCGGGTCGAGGATCGACAAGTTGCACGGCGTCGACTACGTCGTATTCATCATCCCCGGCCTGATCATGATGGCCTGGGCCATCAACGCATTCACCAACAACTCCTCCTCGATCCTGCAGCAGAAGTTCCAGCGCGCGATCGATGACCAGCTCTCGTCGCCCGCCTCGCCGCTCGAACTGCTCCTCGCCTTCTCGCTCGGCGGCTTTCTGCGGGGGATGATCGTGGCGACCCTGACCTTCACCGCCGCCTCCGTGCTCGTGGACGTCCCCGTCGAGCACCCGCTGGTCCTGGTGCCGGCGCTCTTCCTGACGGGCTTCTTCTTCGCGCAGCTCGGCGTTTTGATCGGCGTGCGAGCCGAGCAGTTCGACGACGTCTCCTTCGCCCAGACCTTCGTGCTGCAACCGCTGATCTTCCTGGGCGGCGTCTTCTACTCGGCTTCCCTGCTTCCCGAGCCGTTCCAGACCCTCACCCAGTTCAACCCGGTCTACTACATGATCGGGCTCGTCCGCTACGGCTTCCTCGACTACTCCGAAACGAACGTCGCGTTGTCTCTCGTGTTCCTTGCGACGGCCACCTTCATCCTCGCTGCCTTCAACCACCGCCTGTTCGCGAAGGGTTACCGGCTTCGCGCCTGACCTACGACGACGAGTTGCCGGATCGCGAGCCCGGTGCGCCGAGCCCGGGCTCGGCCTTGCTAGCTCTCGAGCGACGCCGAGGTCTCGAGCCACGCGGCTTCGAGTTGGTCGCGTTCCGCCGAGAGCACGGTGAGCTGTCCGTTGAGCTCGATGAGTCGTGTGTGATCGGTCGCGCTCATGGCCATTGCCTCGTGGAGCTCCACCTCGCGGGCCTCGAGCCTTTCCAGGGCTCGCTCGAGGCGTTGCACCTCCTTGCGGGCCGCCCGGAGA
>JACCYI010000097.1 GCA_013696535.1 Solirubrobacterales bacterium | reverse complement strand
GGTAGCTTTCCGGCGATGAGCGTCGACCGTCCGGGACCCGGGGAGGAGCTCGCCGACGGCCCGGCGGCCGAGCCGCGTCAGGCGGCCACGGTCATCGTGCTGCGGGGCGGCTCGGAGACGCTCGAGGTCCTGCTCGTCGAGCGCAACCCGGCGCAGCGCTTCATGGGCGGCGCCTGGGTGTTCCCGGGTGGCGCCGTCGACGCTCATGAGGGCGCCGGCGATCTCGCGCACCGTCTCGCCGGCGTGCGCGAGATGGCCGAGGAGGCGGCCGTCGAGCTGCCCGACCCGGCCACGCTGATCAAGTTCTCCCAGTGGATCACGCCGCCGCAGGTCCGCATCCGGTTCGACACCCACTTCTTCCTCGCCGCGCTTCCCGACGGGGCGGAGCCGCGGGCAGACGGAGAGGAGTGCGTGGACCTCGGATGGTTCACTCCACGCGGCGCCCTGGACGCTCATCAGGCCGGTCAGATCCTGCTCGTCTTCCCGACCATCAAGCACCTCGAGCAGCTCGAGCCGTTTTCCTCCGCCGACCATCTGCTGAGCTGGGCGCGGGGGCGGCGGGTCCTGCCCGTCGAGCCCCACATCGTGGTGGAAGGGGAGATCGCCCGCGTCGTGCTCCCGGGTGAGCCCGGCTACTCCGACGTTCAGGTCGAGTAGGTCACTCCCGCGATGCTCTACTCGCCTCTCTGCCTCACCCTCGGGGCGGCGTCCGTCCACGTCGCCCGAGACACCTAGGCCTCGAGCCACCTCGTCAGTGCGGCCAAGTACGCGCTCGGCTGCTCCGCGAAGGCGAAGGCCCGGCGTTCTCGATGATCTCTAGCGTCGCACCCGGTATCTCGCGCGCGGCGGCGCCCACCGCCTCCGGGGGCATCATCCGATCCTGACCGCCGGCCAGGACCAGAGTCGGCACGGCGATGCCGGCCAGCTCGCCGCTGACGGTGGAGCACCTCGGCGGCGGCGCGGACGTCGTCGGCGGGCGGACCTGAGCCCGCGTCGCGGGCGTGCAGGACGATCGCACCGGTGCCGGTTGCATGGTCCGAGTCTCCCACCCGCGAGGCTAGGCTGGCGGACATGCGTGCCGCGGTCGTTCACGCCTTCCAGGAGCCTACGACGGTCGAGACGGTGCCCGATCCTGCCGCCCCCGACGACGGCGTGGTCGTCGAGGTGCGTGCCTCGGGGGTGTGTCGCAGCGATTGGCATGCGTGGATGGGGCACGATCCGGTGATCGGTCTGCCGCACGTGCCGGGCCACGAGCTGGCCGGGGTAGTCGCTGCGGTCGGGCCGGGTGTGCGGGCCTTCGAGCCGGGAGATCGCGTCACCGTTCCGTTCTGCTGCGGCTGCGGACGTTGTCAGCCGTGCCGGCAGGGCGACACGCAGGTCTGTGATGACGCTTACCAGCCTGGGTTCACGGGATGGGGCTCGTTCGCGCAGTACGTCGCCCTCCCACACGCCGATCTGAACCTCGTGCGGCTGCCCGATGAGCTCGGCTTCACGGAAGCGGCATCGCTCGGCTGCCGGTTCATGACGGCGTGGGCGGCGGTCGAGCTCCATGGGAAGGTCCGCGCGGGAGACTGGGTCGCCGTCCACGGCTGCGGCGGGGTCGGCCTGGCGGCGGTTCTGATCGCCTCGAGCCTCGGCGCGGCCGTCGTGGCCGTGGATCTGGACGGCGCGAAGCTCGAGCGGGCCAGCGCACTCGGCGCCGTCCACGGGGTCGACGCGAATCACACCGACGTCGTCTCCGCCATCCGGGAGATCACCGGCGGGGGTGCGCACGTCTCGCTCGACGCCATCGGTCTGGCGGCCACGTGCGAGAGCTCCTTGCGCTGCCTGCGCAAACGCGGGCGCCACGTGCAGGTCGGCCTGCTTCTCGCCGGCGAAGAGAACGTCTCGCTGCCGATGGACCGGGTCATCTCCCATGAGCTGCAGGTGCTCGGCGTTCACGGCATGTCGGTGCGCCACTACGGGGCACTGATGCGCGCCGTCGCGCAGGGCGCCGTCAGACCCGGTCGCCTGGTCACCAAGACCATCGCACTCGCGGAGGCCGGCGTTGAGCTCGACGCCATGGGACGTTTCGCGCAGGACGGGATGACCGTGATCACCGAGTTCGGCTGAAAGGCCCGGACTACGGGCGCCGCTCGCGGCGGCAGCGCTGCGAGCAATAGCGCACCGACGCCCAGTCGCGTGCCCATTTGCGCCGCCACGCGAACGGGCGCCCGCAGGTTGCACAGACCTTCGTCGGAAGCTCGGACTTGCTCTCGGCGCGTGCCACGGCTCTCATACGGATCAGATCGCGCAATCGATGCTCGAGCCGTCCGGCGACCTTGTCAGGCCAGCGGCACGTGCTCCTCGTCGCGGATGACGTGCATGACCGCGTTGATCAGGGCCAGGTGGGTGAAGGCCTGCGGGAAGTTGCCCAGATGGCGGCCCGTGGCGGCGTCGAGCTCCTCCGCGTAAAGATCGAGCGGAGACGCCAGCGACAGCAGACGCTCGCAGAGCTGCCGCCCGCGCTTGCGCTCGCCGATCTCGAGCAGCGCGGACACAAGCCAGAAGGAGCAGATGAGAAAGGCGCCCTCCTCCCCGGTCAGACCGTCGTCGGTCTCGTCGACCTTATAGCGCAGGACGAGCCCGTTGTCGGAGAGCTCGTCGGCGACGGCCAATACGGTCCGACGGATCCGCGGGTCGTCGCCGGGCAGGAAGCGGACCAGGGGCATGAGCAGGGTCGAGGCGTCGAGGGCATCCGTGTCGTAGTGCTGGGTGAACACCCCGCGCTCATCGACGCCGCGCTCGAGGATCTCTGAGTGAATCTCGTTGGCAACCTCCCGCCACTCGTCCGCCAGCCTCGACCGCCCCCGCCGGGCGGCCAGGCGGGCGCCACGGTCCATCGCGACCCAGCACATGAGCTTGCTCGAGACGTAGTGCCTGGCGGCCCCGCGCGCCTCCCAGATGCCCTGATCGGGCTCCCGCCACGTCTTCAGCGCGCACTCGACCTGTGACTCGACGATCGGCCACAGCCGCTGCGAGTTGTGCCCGTACTCCTTCTGGTGGAGGTAGAGCGAGTCGAGAACGGCGCCGAAGACGTCGTTCTGGCGCTGCGAGTACGCGTCGTTGCCGACGCGAACGGGCTGGGCGCCCTCGTAGCCCGTGAGGTGGTCGAGCGTACGCTCGGGGAGGTCGCGTTCGCCACCCACCCCGTACATGATCTGGAGCCCGCCGTCCTCGTTGCGCTCGAGGTCGGCCACGTACTGGATGAAGTCGTCCGCCTCCCAGGAGAGCCCCAGGGCGGAGAGGCCCCACAGCGTGAAGGTCGCGTCACGCATCCAGGTGTAGCGGTAGTCCCAGTTGCGCTCCCCGCCTGGGGTCTCGGGCAGGGAGGTGGTCGCGGCCGCGATGACCGCGCCCGTTGGCGCGTAGGTGAGGCCCTTGAGGGTGAGGGCGGAGCGCTGCAGGTGGCCGCGCCAGCGGTGGTCGGGGAACTTTCCGACTGCAAGCCACGTCCGCCAGTACTCAGACGTCGTCTCCAGCGCGGCGACGGCTTCCTCGTGCGAGGCCGGGCCGTCGAGCAGCTTGGACCACGACAACGAGCAGTAGGCCCGATCGCCCTGGCGCAGGCGGTGGCGCGCGCGCACCACGGAGCCCTCGATGCCGAGCCGCAGGTCTGTGCACAGCCGCACGGTCTGCTCGCCGTCCGTGGCGTCCGCCGACTGGGCCTGGCCTTCCACCGGAGTCCAGACCGCGGGATTGCGGCCATAGTCGAACATGGGCTCGCAGAGCAGCTCGAGCTGCACCTGGCCGTGGAGGCACTCCACCGTGCGCACGAGGACGTGGTGGGCGTCGAAGTCTGTCGGCGGCCGTGTGTGAGCGGTCCGAGAACCCTGCTCGCGCTCGCGCCAGCGCCCGATGACCAACGCGTCGCGGACGACGAGCCAGCCCGTCGGGGTCATCCAGGTGGTTTCGAGGATGTTCGTCCCGGGCTCGTAGCGCCGGCCCGCCGGCACGCCGATGTTGCTCGGTCCGAAGCGGAAGCCGCCCGCTGAGCGGTCAAGCATCGCGGCGAAGACGCTGGGTGAGTCAAAGCGCGGCGGGCAGAGCCACTCGACCGTGCCGTCGGGCGCGACGAGCGCAGCCGTATGGCAGTCACTCAAGAAGGCGTACTCGGCGATCGGGGGAAAGGGCGAGAGCCCCGGGGTCCGCTCGACGAAGGGCGTGGCGACGCGTGAGCGGCGGGGATCCTGCCCCGGATCCATCGCCCCGGAGCGCGGAAGCTCCTTCGGGACCTTGGGTCCGAGCAGTTCCAGCTCAGTCAGACTCATGGCGAGAAGGTGGCAGCTTCGGGGTGCGGGGCATAGGAGCCCTATCGGCGCCGGAGCGCAGCGTCCTGAACCATTGTGTTTCCCGGCGCCCAGGCCCGCTGGTAGCGTCCGCCGAAAGGGCCCCAGCGAGGAGAACGAGAATGGCCACCACCACGGAACTGCAGACCTACGACAACTTCGTCAACGGCGAATGGGTCGCTCCAGCGGACGGCGCGACGGAGGCGGTCGTCAACCCGGCGACCGGCGAGGATCTCGCGCGGGCCCCACTCTCGAGCGCGGCCGACGTCGACGCGGCCGTCCATGCCGCGCGCGAGGCCTTCCCGGGCTGGTCCACGACCACCCCGGGCGAGCGGGCGCACGCGATCCTCAAGTTCGCCGACGCGCTCGAAGCCCGCGGGGACGAGTTCGCCGAGCTCGAGTCGCTCAACGCCGGCAAGCCCATCCAGGCCTTTAAGGACGACGAGATCCCGGCCATGGTCGATCATCTGCGGTTCTTCGCCGGTGCGTCCCGCGTCCTCGAGGGCAAGTCGGCCGGTGAGTACCTGGAGGGCTACACCTCGATCATCCGCCGGGAGCCGATCGGCGTTATCGGCCAGATCGCGCCCTGGAACTACCCGATGATGATGGCCATCTGGAAGATCGGGCCGGCGCTGGTCACGGGCAACACGATCGTGCTCAAGCCTGCGGAGACGACGCCGCTGACCACGCTGAAACTCGCGGAGCTGGCGGCCGAGTTCCTGCCCAAGGGCGTCTTGAACGTCATCGGAGGCCACGGCGACCCGGCCGGGCAGGCGCTCGTGCAGCATCCGCAGGTCGACATGGTCTCCCTGACCGGCTCGCTCGAGACGGGCAGGTGGATCGCCAAGGCGGCGGCCGACACCCTCAAGAAGGTCCATCTCGAGCTCGGCGGCAAGGCTCCCGTCCTGATCTTCGACGACGCCGACCTCGAGACCGCGCTCGAGACGATCGCCGGGACGGGCTACTACAACGCCGGGCAGGACTGCACGGCGGCGACCCGCGTGATCGCGGCCTCGGGTGTCTATGACGACGTGGTCGCCGGGCTGGCCGCCCAGGCCCAGGAGCTCAAGCTCGGCGACACGATGGACCCCGAGACGACGCTCGGGCCGTTGAACTCCGCGCGTCAGCGCGAGCGGGTCGAGGGCTTCCTCGAGCGCCGGCCCGACCATGCGGAAGTGGCCACGGGTGGCCGCGAGCCCGACGGAATGCCGGGCTTCTACCTCGAGCCGACTGTCGTCGCGAACCTCAAGCAGGACGACGAGATGATCCAGCGCGAGATCTTCGGACCGGTCATCACCGTGCAGACCTTCTCCGACGAGGCCGACGCCATCGCCTCGGCGAACGGCACGCCCTACGGCCTGGCGTCGAGCGTCTGGACCCGGGACGTCGGACGTGCGTTCCGCGTCTCGAACGCCCTGCGGTTCGGGTGCGTCTGGGTCAACGACCACATCCCGCTCGCTTCAGAGATGCCTCACGGCGGGTTCGGCCAGTCCGGCTACGGCAAGGATCTGTCGGCCTACTCACTCGAGGACTACACGCAGATCAAGCACGTCATGGTGTCGCTCGCGTAGTCATTCTCCTTCGGGTCGGCGGCGATCACGCTTGACGTTGCCTCGGCGCTTCTTGGCGTCGAGGCGACGATGCTTGGAGGCGCGGGTGGGCCGCGTCCTGGTCCTCGGACGCGCGACGGCCAGGGCGTTGGAGAGCCGGTCGGCGAGCCGCGTCAACGCCAGGTCCCGGTTCCGGCTCTGAGAGCGCGTGTCCTGGGCGGTGGCGGTCACCCGCGGCCCGAGCCGGTCGCCGATCCGGCGTTTCTGCACGTCGGTCAGGGTGTTGGAAGCCGACACGACGAAGATCGCCTCCACCCGCGAAGCGGTGACATTTGCATGCTGACCACCCGGTCCTGATGACCGACTTGTGCGCAGCTCGACCTCGTCGAGCGGGAGGGCGAGGTCGCCGCGGATATGGAGGAGCTCGGCCACGTCTGTTTAGAGTCTCTTCAGAGTTTGGGTGCAAGCCTGAGGATCGCGGAACTTCCCGCTGGCAGGCCGGTTAGAGTCATACGTCCGACCGTTGACGATAGGAGCGCAGTTCGTGGAAGCCTCAGCCCTTCAGGCCCCGGCCGGCGTGAGCCGCCTCTCTTTGGGTCCCCTGCTGCGGCTGCGTTCTGACGATCAGCTGGTCGCCGCCTTCCGGGCGGGATCTGACGACGCCTTCACGACGTTGCACGGCCGCTACCAGCAGCGCCTGTTCGCCTACGCGCGGCAGATGCTCGGCGGATCGCGCCAGGATGCCGAGGATGTGCTGCAAGACGTCTTCGTGCGCGCGTACGGGGCGCTCCGGGCCGATCACCGCGACGTCAACGTGCGCGCGTGGCTCTACCGCGTCGCCCACAACCGCTGCATCGATCAACTGAGGCGGCCGACTCCCCCGGCTTCGGAGATCTTTGAGATGTCGCGCAAGCCGTTGCACGACCCGTTCGAGCAGGCGCAGCGACGCGAGGATCTGCGCCGCCTGGTTCACGATGTGGGCCGCCTCCCCGACCAGCAGCGCTCGGCGCTGTTGATGCGCGAGATCGACGGCCTGTCCTACGCCGACCTGGCGGTGGCCCTGGACACCAGTGTCCCGGCCGTCAAGTCGCTGCTCGTCCGCGCCCGGGTCGGCCTGGTCGAGGCCGTCGAGGCGCGCGACATGGACTGCTCCATCATTCGTGGCGATCTCATGGAGGCGTACGACCGTGGCGTGAAGGCCTCGGGCCGGGCTCGCCGTCACATGCGCGAGTGCGACAGCTGCCGCGAGTACCGGACGGCGCTTCGGCAGGTGCAGCGGAGCTTGGCGCTCCTGTCACCGCTCGGCGCCGGTCCGTTGGCGATCGCCGCCAAGCTGCTCGGGCTCGGCGGCGCGAGTGCCGGCGGGGGCGCCGCCGCAAGCGCGGGAGCCGGCGGAGGATTCGCGGTCAGCACCGGGATCGGCGCGGTGTCGGCGTGTAAGGTCGCCGCCGTGGTCTGCACGGCGGCGATCGCCACGGGCGGCGCCGTTGAAGTCAAGAAGACCGTTGACCGCGTCAAGCAGGGCCGGGCGCACGTCGCCGCCGCGTCGACCGGCGCCCCGTCCAGCGCCGCCAGGCCGGAGATCTTCTCGGCGAAGACGACCCGCGAGTCACCACCTTTCACCGGAGCGATGGCGTCGCACTCGGTCCGCCCGGAAGCGAGGACTTCGCCATCCGCTCCCGCTTCGAAGCGCCACGAGAAGGGTGCCCGAGGAGCTCCGCTCTTCGCTCACAGGACCACGCCGCACACCGCCGCGCCCGCTGCCGGGCTCCCGGTCGCTGACGAACAACCCGCCGAGGGAGATCTCGGAACGCCCGTCGAGAACCCCACGGGCGGCGTTTCGGGCCCTGAGGAGTACGTGCCGGAGGCCCCGTCCCCGTCGATCACCGCCGAGCCGGGCGAGCCGGTTGTGGCACCCGCCTCCGGAGCGCCCGAGACATCGCCGAGTGCGGCGCCCGTGCACGACCCCGGGGCCGTGGGTGGCGCCGGCGCGCCGGCCGCGAAGGCTCTCGAGGGCGTCGCGGCACTGCACCCAACACGCTGAGCAGCCCCATCGACCGCCACCTCGCCACCCTGGACCACGAGGAGCTCGTCGTCCGCCGCGGGCGGCGATCCGGCCTGTTCACGATGGTCGCGGTCCACTCGACCGCGCGCGGGCCCGCGCTGGGCGGTTGTCGCATGTGGGCCTACGATGACGCGCGCTCCGCGGTTCGAGACGTGCTCCGCCTCTCCAGGGCCATGACGTTCAAGGCAGCCGTTGCGAGGCTTCCACTCGGGGGTGGTAAGGGGGTCATCATGCTGCATCCAGGTCAGACGCCTGTTCCGGCCCGGCGCCGCGAAGCGCTGCTGGACTTCGCCGAGACCGTCGCCGCCGTGGACGGTCGGTACCAGACGGCGGAGGACGTCGGCACGTCGGATGAAGACATGGCGATCATCGCGCAAGGGACCGGGCACGTGACCGGGCTCGCCGTCTCCTCGGGCGGGTCGGGCGACCCGAGCCCGTGGACAGCGCTCGGCGTGGAGTCCGCGCTACGGGTCGCCTGCGAGCGCGTCTGGGGCTCGACTTCCCTCGAGGGCCGGCGCATCGCCGTGATCGGGCTCGGCCGCGTCGGCGGCCATCTGGCGCGCGGGCTGGCCGAGGGAGGCGCTGAGCTGGTCGTCTCGGACATCGACCGGAGCAAGCAGGAGCTGGCTACTGCTCTGGGCGCCGAGTGGACCGACCCGGACACCGCCCTGCGCGCCCAGGTCGACGTGGTGGCCCCGTGCGCGCTCGGAGGAGTCCTCGACGATCGCACGGTCGGGGAGCTGCGCTGTCAGGTGATCGCGGGGGCCGCCAACAACCAGCTGGCTACCGAAGGCGTAGCTGACCTGCTCGCCGCCCGAGGGATCCTCTGGGCGCCGGACTTCGTGGCGAACGCCGGCGGAATCGTCAACATCGCGCTCGAGCTCGAACCGGCGGGCTACGCGCTCGAGCGTGCCGAGCCGGCCGTGCGCGCGATCGGCGAGACGATGCGGCGGATCCTCGACGACGCCGCGGCGATCGGCGCCACGCCGTTCACGGCAGCCATGGAGCTCGCTCGGCGGCGCCTCGCCGAGGCCGGCCTCGCGGCTTAACGGCGGCTCTGAACCCCGGCGGGCAGGCGGCCCTCGTCCTCGAGCTTGTCCAAGTGAGCGGCGAGGGTGACGCCGGCCGCACCACGCAGCGCCCGGGGCACATCGCTCCACGCCGCGTCGAGCAGCTCTGAGCGGCTGCGCCGGCCCGCATCGAGGGCGGCGACCAGGCGGCGCTCGCGCTCGAGCCTGTGAGCGACGTATTCGTCGAGCTTGTCCGAGGGAGCGGCGATGATCGGCCCGTGTCCAGGGCAGATCCGCTTGAGATCGAGCGCCCGCAGCCGGCGAAGGGAGGCGAGGTAGGCAGCCATGGCGCCCGGGTCCGGCGCGATGAACACGCTCCCCTCTCCCAGCACCGTGTCGCCCGAGAAGCAGGTGCGCCCGGCGACGAACGCGAGATGATCGGGTGCGTGGCCGCCCGTGGCGATGACCTGAAGCGGGCCGAAGGAGTCGCCGTCAGAGAGCGTGACGTCGGCCCCGCTGTAGCGCGCCGCCGCCACGAGCGGGAAGCCGAGCCGGTCTCGCAACGCCGGCACCGCTTCGACGTGGTCGGAGTGGTCGTGGGTGATCGCGATGCCGCCCGCGCCACCGCGTTCAGCCACCGCCGCCACCACCGCCTCGACATGAGCGTCGATCGCGGGCCCAGGGTCGATCACCCAGACGGGGTCGCGTCCGAGCAGCCAGGTATTCGTTCCCGAGAGGGTGAGTGCGCCCGGGTTGCCCGCTCGGACGCACCGGACGTCGAGTTCAGCGGCGTGGTCCTTCACGCGATCGAGACTATGCAAAGGCGACCCGTGTAGCGTCGTCGGGGTGAGTCTCGCCTTCACGTCCAATCGGGTCCTGGGCCGGCGCCCGGAGCCATGGGACGCCGGCGACTACTGCCGGCTCTTCTTGGATCCGGCCGTCACGAGGTGGCTCGACCCGCCACCCGCACCGCCGCCGGAGGAACAGAGGGCCCGTGACTCACTCGCGCGGGACATCGACCATTGGGAGCACCATGGCTTCGGCCCCGCGGTCCTCGTCGATTCCCAGGACGGCGCCTTCCTCGGTCGCGGTGGCTTGAACTGGACCACCGTGGCGGGCGAGTTCGCGGTCGAGCTTCCGTGGGCGTTGCTGCCCGCGCGCTGGGGTGAGGGGTTGGCGACGGAAGCCGCCCGAGCAGCGCTCGCCTGGGCCCGCGACCTCGAGCTGGGCGAGGTGGTGTCGCTCGCCTTGATCGACAACCACGCATCCCAGCGCGTGATGCAGAAGGTCGGGATGCAACGGGACGGGGAGATCGAGCACGCCGGCCTTGCCCACGTGCGGTACCGCCTGCGCTTCCCCCGGCCGTCGGCCACCACCGTCCCCTTCTGGCAGGATCGCCCGTACGCTCCGCGACCTCCGCTGCGTGGCGAGGAGCGCTGCGAGGTCTGCGTGATCGGCGGCGGGATGGGAGGGGTGGCCACAACCTTCCATCTCGCTGAGCGCGGCATCCGCGCGGTGTTGCTCGAGGCGGCCACCCTGGCCGGCGGCGCCAGCGGGCGAAACGGCGGCTTCCTGATAGCGGGCGCGGCGCCCATGTACCACGAGACCTGCCGCCTTTGGGGGCGGGAGCGTGCTCGCCGAGTACATCAGGCGACGCTGGACGGCCAGGCGGCCGTCGTCGAGCTGGCAGGGGAGGTGGGAGCCGCCGGCGCTCTCCGAATCGCGGGGCTGCTTCGCCTGGCCATGGACGCAGAGGAGTCCTCGGACGTGCTCGCGCATCACGCGGCGCTTGTTCGAGACGGCTTTCCGGGGGAGGTCCTCGAAGCCCCAGAGCTCCCCCCGGCGATCCGTCGGCCGGGACGTCGCGCGCTCATGACGCCACACGACGGGGGCATGGACCCGGTGCAGCTGATCCGGTCGATCGCGGACGCCCTCGTCCGGCGAGGCGCTCGCATCTTCGAGTCCACGCCTGCGGCGGCGCCGCTGTCAGTGGAGCAGGACCACGTCGTCGTCGAGACCCCGCAGGGGCGCGTGCTCGCCGGAACCGTGGTGGTAGCCCTTGACGGGCAGCTCGCGGGCCTGGTTCCGGCCGCCGGCGCGGTCCGCTCTCGGCGCCTGAACGCCTGCGCCAGCGCCCCGGCGCCGCGCGGGCACCTTCCGCTGCCGGTCTACGCCCGCCACGGGACGGAGTACGTCCAGCAGCTTCCCGATGGCCGCGTCGTGCTCGGGGGCTTCTCCGATCTCGACGGTGACGCGAGCTGGACGGCCGAAGCAAAGGTGAGCGAGCCGGTCCAGGCCCGCCTGGACCGCTACCTGCGCGAGGAGCTGGGCGTGCGCGCACCCGTCACGCATCGCTGGGCGGGGGTCGTCGGATACGCCGAGGATCCCCTGCCCAGGTGTGGTCCCGTTCCGGGCACGAACGGGCGGGTGTTCGCCCTCGGCGGATACAACGGAACGGGGAACGTCCAGTCCTTCGTCGCGGCACGGATCGTCTCAGAGCTCATCACCGCGGGAGCGAGCGTCGACGCGGACCTCTACGCGCCCGTCGGCGCATAGGGTGCGGAGGATGCGCGCGCTGCAGATCTCCGAGTTGTCCGGTCCCGACGCGGTCCGGGTGGTCGACGCACCCGAGCCCGAACTCGACCATCCGCTGTCGCCGGGCGAGGGCGTGCTCATCGAGGTCCACGCAGCCGGTGTGTCCTTTCCCGACGTCCTGCAGACCCGTGGCCTCTATCAGTACAAGCCCGACTTACCCTTCGTTCCGGGTGCGGAGGTGGCGGGAGTGGTGCGTTCGGCTCCGGGTGGAGCCAGGGTGGCCGAAGGCGATCGGGTGGTGGGCTTCACGCTGCTCGGTGGGCTGGCCGAGCGGGCGGTGGCGCCGTCATTCCTCACATTTGCGTTGCCCGAGCCGCTGGACTTCGCGCAGGGCGCCGCGCTGCTGCTCAACTACCACACGGCCCTGTTCGCGCTCCAACTGCGCGGGCGCCTGCGTGACGGGGAGACGGTGCTCGTTCACGGGGCCGCGGGCGGTGTGGGTACGGCAGCGCTGCAAGTCGCGAAGGGGCTCGGAGCCCGCACCATCGCCGTCGTCTCAACAGCCGCGAAGGAGTCAGTGGCGCGCACGGCGGGCGCCGATGAGGTCCTGCGCTCAGACGGCGACTGGCGCGAACAGGCTCGTGAGCTGACCGGGGACGGGGTCGACCTCATCCTCGATCCTGTGGGCGGCGACCGCTTCACCGATTCCCTGCGCTCCCTGCGTGAAGGCGGTCGTCTGGTGGTGGTCGGCTTCACCGGCGGGGCGATCCCCGAGGTGAAGGTCAACCGGCTGCTGCTCCGCAACACCGAGGTGGTGGGTGCCGGCTGGGGAGCGTACGTCATGCCGCGTCCCGAAGTGGCGCGGGCGATGGGTGAGACCATCGAGCGCATGGTGCACGCCGGCTTCATCCGTCCGCTGGTCGGTGCCCGGTTCGGGCTCGAGGAAGCAGGGGAGGCGCTCAAGCTGATCGACGGCCGCGGCGCCACGGGAAAGGTGGTGCTCGAGCTCGGTGGCGTGGTGACGGCTGGAGCCGGGTAGCGCCCCCTTCCATGGCCTTGCACCGCATCCTCCTTGTCCTCGTGGCCTGCACCGGACTGCTCGCGGGATGCGGCTCCGACGACACCGCCCGCGTGACCAAGGACGTGCGCCAGCGAGCCGAGCGGGTTCGCGATGACGCTCGCGCCCTGCGTACGCGGGCGGAGCGCCTGAGCAAGCGCGTCAGCAAGCGCGTGCAGGCCGTGCTCGACGACTTGGAGAAGGCGGTACCCGAAGCCGCCCCGAACACCCGCGCTCCCAGCGCACGCGGCCAGGCGAACGCCAATGAGATCGACCGACTCCTGACGTCGACGATCACCAGCGTTGACGCTTACTGGACCAAGACCCTGACCGCCGCCGGGCGTCCGGAGCCGCGGGTGTCCTACAAGTGGGTGGCGCCAGGTGAACGCCTCCGGACGGGCTGCGGTGCGGTCGCTGACGACCGTGCCGCGTTCTACTGTCCGGCAGACGACACGATCTACGTCGCCCAGGTCATGGCCGCCGAGCTCTATCAGGGCCTGAACGACCAGCTTCCCGGCCAGCGGGCGGGCTACGGCCGCGCCGTCGGCGACTTCGGGGTGGCCTACATCGTCGCCCACGAGTACGCGCACAACCTCCAGAACGAGTTCGGCACCTTCCGCCAGGCGGCTCGAGGGAGCTCCAAGCCCTTCGAGCTCCAGGCCGACTGCATGGCGGGTTTGTGGGGCAACTCGGTGTACCGCGCCGGCAAGCTCAAGCCGGGAGACATCGAGGAGGCGATGAACACCGCGCTCGCCGTGGGTGATTTCGACTACTCGAACCGCAACCATCACGGCACTCCCAACGAGCGCCGCGATGCCTGGGTGACGGGCTTCGAGCGCGGCGATCCGGCGGATTGCCAGCCCTTCGTGGCCGGCTGAGGACTCGGCTCAGAGGCTGGACGCCGCCGGCCCCGCCGCAGCGGGACCGGCTGCGCCCTTCAGGCTTCGCCCCATAGAACCTCCGGGTCGACGACAGGACGTGGCAGCGTGTGATGTCGGTCTGCTCGTGGGGTCGCGGGCCCCATTCAACATCCCGCGGTCCTCCCCGCTCCGCACTCTGAGGGAGACC
>JACCYI010000081.1 GCA_013696535.1 Solirubrobacterales bacterium | reverse complement strand
CGTCAACTCCGTCATCCACCCAACCGGCCTGCCCATCGCAACTCCTCTCGATCAGGCGTTGCGACAACCACTTGAATCCACCCACGGCACCCTGGTCTATCTGCAAAAGGCGCGACTAGAACGGATCCACTCACACTTGTATCGCCTCGTGGCTTGACGAGCAGCGCCCAACCCTAGACCTCGGAGTTGGTAGACGCGACTGGTAGACGCGACGCAACTCAGGAACCAGTCGCCCCATCAAGCTACGAGAAAGGCCCCGTTTCCGGGGCCTTTCCCTAAGCGGATGAAGGGACTCGAACCCTCGACCTTCTGCATGGCAAGCAGACGCTCTAGCCAACTGAGCTACATCCGCGCGAACGTCCATTATACGCGGTGGTCAGCCCTGTGGACCCGTCGCGCGCTCCCAGCGCCTTTTCCGTAGAAGGAAGCCAGCCGGCGACGTGCCGAAGCCTCAGCGCGGGTACCAGGTCCGAGTGAGCCGCTTTGGAGGGGACTCGATGGCCGGGCGTGTCTGCGTCGTCACCGGTGCAAGCTCGGGTATCGGGTACGAGAGCGCCCTGGGGCTGGCGAGCAAGGGCGCGAGCGTCGTGCTCGTCTGCCGGAACTCCGAGCGTGGTGAGGCGGCTTGTGACCGGCTCCGCGCCGAGACGCCGCAGGCGCCTGAGCCCGGCCTCGTCCTCGCCGACCTCTCCGAGCAGGCCCAGGTTCGTACCGCCGCCGCCGAGATCGCGGACCGCTACGAAGCGCTGCACGTGCTCGTCAACAACGCGGGCGCCATCAACGCGCGACGCACCACGACCACCGATGGGATCGAGACCACCTTCGCGCTCAACCATCTGGCTCCGTTTCTCCTCACTCGCATGCTCGGACAGCGGCTGAGGGCCGGGGCGCCCGCCCGGGTCGTCACGGTGTCCTCGGACGCCCACCGCTCAGGGCACCTCGAATTCGACGACCTCAGTGGCGCGCGGAAGTACGGGATGTGGAGCGCCTACGCGCAGAGCAAACTCGCCAACGTGCTCTTCACGACCGAACTCGCTCGCCGCACCGCCGGCACCGGGGTGACGGCCACCTGCCTGCACCCGGGGTTCGTGCGCTCACGCTTCGCTCGCAACAACGGGCCCCTCGGCGCGCTCGCCATGACGGTCGCCTCGCCCTTCGCGATCTCGGTCAAGCGGGGCGCCCGAACGTCCGTCCATCTGGCGAGCGCGGCCGAAGTCGAGGGGGAGAGCGGCGGCTACTACAGCGCCGAGCTCGCGGCCAATCCGAGCCTCGAGGCCCGCGATTCGGACGTCGCCGCTCGCCTCTGGGCCGTTTCCTCCGAGCTCACCGGAGTCCGTTCGTGAGCGCAACCTCCGTGGTCCGCGACGTAATCCTGCGCGACGGCCAGACGCTGCGGCTGCGCTCTCCGAATCGAAAGGACCAGGACGCCATCGGGGCGTTCTTCGACGGCCTGGACGACCAGAGCCGGTACATGCGCTTTCACGGCTACGGCGCCTCGGGCGCAATCGCCCGGTACTACGCGGAAGCCGACGGTGACGCCCGCGTGGCACTCCTCGCCCATCATCGGGGCGAGATCGTCGCCGTCGCCGGCTACGACCGGCTGCGCGAACGTGGGGTTGCCGAGGTGGCCTTTGCCGTGTCGCGCGAATACCAGGGCCGGGGGACCGGGACGCGGATGCTCGAGCAGCTGGCGGACATCGCCGCGACTCGCGGCCTGCACCGCTTCGACGCGGAGGTGCTTGCGGAGAACCGGAGGATGATGAGGGTGTTCAGGTCAGCGGGCTACGACGTACGGCGTCAGGGATTCGGCGGAGAAGTCCGCCTCTCGCTCGACATCCGCCCGACGGAACGGCTCTTCGAACGCATCGCCGAGCGAGACCACATTGCCACGGTCGCCTCGCTGCAGCCTATGTTCAACCCCCGGTCGGTGGCCGTCGTCGGTGCGTCAGACGCTCCCGGAAGTGTCGGTGGGGCGATCCTCGCCAACATCGTCGAAGGCGGCTTCGACGGGGTCGTCCTTCCCGTCAACCGCTCGAACCCAGTGGTCCATTCGATGCGGGCGGCTGACTCCATCGCCGCACTCCCCGAGACCCCTGACCTCGCGGTGCTGGTCGTCCCGGCCGAGCATGTCCTGGAGGTGGCCGAGGAGGCCGCGTCCGCCGGGGTGAAGGCGCTCGTGGTGATCTCGGCGGGCTTCAGCGACGCGAGCCCGGAAGGCGCCGTGCGAGAGGATGCGCTGCTCGCGATGGTGCGCGCCCACGGGCTGCGGATGCTTGGCCCCAACTCCCTCGGGCTCCTGCACGCGTCGGGCGGACGGCGCTTCGACGCCACCATCTCCCAGCTCCGGGCCCCGGCCGGCCGGGTGGCGATCTCCTCGCAATCCGGCGCTCTGGGCATCGCGCTGCTCGGGCAGGCGGCGGGTCGGCGGCTGGGAGTGGCTGCCTTCGTCGCCCTCGGCAACCGTGCGGACGTCTCGACCAACGACCTGCTCGAGCTCTGGGAAGACGACGAGGCTGTCCGGCTGATCCTGCTGCATATGGAGTCCTTCGGCAACCCGGCGCGGTTCTCCCGGATCTCCCGGCGGGTGTCACGCTCCAAACCCATCCTCGTGGTGAAGGGCCAGCGCAGGAGGCCGGTCGACGAGCACGCGGTGTCCCACTCGGCGGCTGCCTTCCAGGCCGGAGCAGGGATTGACGCGCTGTTCCTCCAGGCGGGCGTCCTACCCGTCTCGAGCACTCAGGAGCTCTTCGACGCCGCCGCCCTGCTAGTACTCCAACGGCTTCCGCGCGGCCGTCGCA
>JACCYI010000176.1 GCA_013696535.1 Solirubrobacterales bacterium | reverse complement strand
GGCATGTGCTGCGCAACGCCCTCATACCCATCACCACGGTGGGCGGGATCACCGTGGCCGGCCTGCTGGCGGGTGGCGTCGTCGTGGAGAACGCCTTCGGCCTCGGTGGCCTCGGGTCGCTCCTCGTCACCTCCATCCAGGCCAAGGACTACGCGGTCGTGCAGATCATCGCCCTGCTGTTCGTCGCGACGTTCGTGATCGTCAACACCGTGGTGGATCTCACCTACGTCGCGATCGACCCGCGCGTGCGGCCCTGGGAGAGCGCATGAGCACGCAGGCGACGAGCCTGCCGCTCGGGCTACGCGGGCGGCGCCGGGCGCGAAACATGCCAAAGCTGGCGCTCGTCGCCGGCGCCTTCATCCTGCTGTGGACGCTCATCGCGCTGGCCGCGCCGCTTCTCGTCGGGGACGGTCCGCAGGTCGATCTGACCACCACGTATGCGTCGTCGAGCTCCGAGCATCTGCTCGGCACGGACGCGTCGGGACGCGACATCCTTGCCCGGCTCGTCGACGGGGCGCGGACCGCACTCGTGGCCCCGCTGGCCGTCGCGTTCCTCTCCGGCGTGATCGGCTGCGTCGTCGCGTTCGCGGCCGCGCTGGCACGCGGCTGGGTGGACGCCGTGCTCTCGCGCGTCATCGACCTTCTGTTCGCGTTTCCCTCGATTCTCCTCGCGTTGATTGGAGCGGCGATCTTCGGCGGGGGCATCAAGGCCGCCGTGGGCGCGCTCGCCATCGCCTACATCCCGTACATGGCTCGGGTCGTGCGCAGCGAGGGGCTCCGGCAGACCTCGACGATGTACATCGAGAACTGCCGCCTCAACGGCCTCCCGAGCCTGGCGATCGCCGTCCGGCATCTGCTTCCGAACCTCCTGCCCCTGATCGTCGCCCAATTCACGCTCTCGTTCGGTTACGCGATCATCGACCTCGCCTCCATCTCTTACCTCGGCCTTGGCGTCCAGGCTCCGGCGGCGGACTGGGGTCTCATGGTCCAGGAGGGCCAGGCCGGCATCGTGCGCGGGTATCCCCAGGAGAGCCTGTACGCGGGCATCCTCATCGTGCTGCTCGTCGTCTCCTTCTCGATCGTCGGAGACCACTTGAACAGCCGCTACGAGAAGGCGCGCGAAGGATGAGCGAGCTGCTGGCCGTCAACAATCTCCAAGTCCACGCCCCGGGGCCGGAAGGGCTGCGTGCGATCGTCCGTGGTGCCTCCTTCGCGGTCGACGCGGGCGAGAGCCTCGGGATCGTCGGCGAGTCGGGATCGGGCAAGTCGATGACCGTCCGCGCGATCATGCGTCTGCTGCCGCGCGCCTTCGAGGTCGGCGGCGACGTCACGTTCGACGGGCGCTCGGTGCTGGGCATGTCACGCAGGGAGCTTCAGAGCTTCAGAGCCTCGGAAGTCGCGATGATCTTCCAGGACCCGCGGGCGCACACGAACCCGGTGCGCACCATCGGCGATTTCCTCACCGAGGGTCTCCGGAACCGGGGGGCATCACGCGGGGACGCGGAGAGCAAGGGTCTTGCGCTTCTCGAAGAGCTCGGGGTCGCGCGCGCGCGGGAGCGACTGGCGCAGTACCCGCACGAGGTCTCAGGCGGCCAGCTGCAGCGTGTGATGATCGCCGCGGCGCTCGCCGCCGAGCCGCGACTGCTGATCGCCGACGAACCGACGACGGCACTGGACGTCACCACCCAGGCGGACGTCGTGGCCGCGCTCACCGAGCTGCGGCGCGAGCGGAACCTCGCCTTGATCTTCATCACGCACGACCTCGAGCTCGCGGCTGCCACCTGCGACCGGATCGCCGTCATGTACGCCGGGGGCATCGTCGAGAGTGCGCCCGCCCGGGTTCTCGAAGGGCGCCCGGCGCACCCGTATACACGAGCGCTCTTGAGTTCACGTCCCCAGGTCGACCGGCGCCTTCCCCGGCTGGAGGCGATACCCGGCCGGCCGGTCAGTGCCCACGAGGCGCCGGCCGGTTGCCCCTTCAATCCGAGATGCCCGTACGTCCGTGACGTATGCCGGACGGACACGCCGCTCCTGCGGCTGGTGCCGGGCGGTCAGGGAG
>JACCYI010000174.1 GCA_013696535.1 Solirubrobacterales bacterium | reverse complement strand
CGCCGTCCTCGCCGACCTCGATCGACGACGGGCCGAAGAGGTGGTCGACCGCGAAGCGCGACGCGATCGCGCAGTCGTCGCCGACCGCCTCGCGCACCTGCTCGAGCGTCTCCTTCCAGAAGCGCGCGCGGTTCTCGAATGAGCCTCCGTACTTGTCCGTGCGCTTGTTGTAGTAAGGCGAGAGGAACTGGAACGGCATGTACGCGTGCGCGCCGTAGACGTAGATGATGTCGAAGCCCGCGTCGCGCGCCCGAAGCGATGCGTCGACATACATCTGCTGCAGCTCCGCGATGTCGTCGTAGTCCATCGTGCGCGGGTGGATGTTGATCTCGAAGTCCGAGGGGATCTGAGAGACGCCGCGCGGGGTGGCCCGCGTCTCCATGCAGGGGGCGTGCGGGCCGCCATACCACAGCTCGATGCCGGCCAGCGCGTCGTAGTGATGGAGGCGGTCGCACATCGCCGCGAGGTTGCGGATGTCGCCGTCGTCCCAGATGCGCGCGGAGACGCGGCTGGTGTCGTCGGACTCGGGGGAGATCGAGCAGTACTCCGTGCAGCAGGCGCCCCATCCGCCCTCGGCCTTGATGCCACGGTGGTAGGCCTGGAAGCCTGGCTTCTCAGAGCCCGCCCCGATGCAGTGCGGCACCTGGTAGAAGCGGTTCTTGAGGGTCTTCGGACCAATCTGGATCGGCTCGAACAGGATGTCGTACTTCGGGTCGCGTGCCATCGAGTTGCTCTCCTCTTCGTCGCCCCTGTGAACAAATAGGTGCAGGTCCAGCGTTCTACCGGGTTTGCCCTCAGGTGTCCACCTGCCTCAACCCGCGAGACCGAGCGCGACGATACCTGCGATCACGCACCCGACGCCGGCCCACTGCGGGCGGGAGGGGCGCTCGGCGAGCAGTGCGACACCAAGGACGATCGGGACGAGGGCATAAGGAGCCGAAGCCGCCGACACGAGCGAAGTCTGCGCGTACCCCACTCCGACGTTGAAGAGCACGTAGCCGGCGGTGTCGGTCAAGGCGAGGAACGCGATGGTCCAGAGGATGCGCGGCGAGCGGTCGGGAAGGTCCAGCTTTCCCGTCGCGAGCGCGTGGCCGAACAGGAAGATCAACGCAAAGCCACGGCCCAGGAAGATCGGGACGAGCCAGCCGAGCGATTCCGCATAGTGCGCCAGCCCGTAGACGAAGCCTCCGATCAGGGCCATGGCGAGCAGACCGAGCGCCGGTCCCCGGACCGCGAGGTGGTCGTGACCTTCCGACAGGAGCGTCCGCACGTCTGCCGACGCGAGGACGACTCCGCCGATGACCAGTACGGCGGCCGCGGTGACCGCCGCGGTCGGGCGCTCGCCCCCAATGATCACGGCGAGCACGACCGTGACCATGGCGTAGCCCGAGACGATCGGGCTCACGACGGAGACCGGACCCGCCTTGAGGGCTCCGTAGAAGGCCATGTAGGAGAGCCAGCCAACGGCACCGATGAGCACGAACGGCGGAACGTCCGCCCACGAAACGTCGGCGAGCCCGTTAGTGCCGAGCACGACGGTCGTCAGGACCACCATCGCGACGGCGTGCAAGCCGATCACGACACGGAGGGTGCCGATCCGGCGCGCGGCCAGCGCAGCGAAGAAGTCCGCGAGCCCCCAGCACAGCGCCGCTCCGAGGCCGAAGGCCAGCCCCACCCGGGTCAGCCGTCCGGTGCGACCCAGACGAGGCAGCCGACGCTCTTGCGCACCCTGCGCGCGACGGTCCGCAGGCGGCGCGGCGAGGTGCGCTCGAGATGGGGCCCGAGAACCAGAAGCCCGGCGTCCCGCTCCGACACGATCTCGAGCAACGCGCTGACCGGGCGGCGGCTGAAGATGCGCAGCAACTCTGTCCTGAGGCCGAGCTCCGCCGCCCGCCGGGCGGTGGCTCGCACCTCCTCGAGATCCTCCTCGTGCGGGAGCACGGCGGCGCTGGGGCCGCCGAGCCCCACGGTGGTCGGCCAGGCCGGGAGCTTGAGCATGTTGGCGATGACCAGCGGCACCCCGGCCTCCTGCGCGCTCTCGAACGCCATCCGCTCCGCGCTCGGGTCGACGCGCACCGAGAGCGTCGCGAGGATCACGGGCCGAGCGCGGGACTCACTGAGAGCCGGCAGCGCGGGAGCATCGCGCCGGTCTTTGATTGCAGGCATCAGATCTCCTCGAGGGGAATGGTAACCCCAGTACGCACCGCGACGCCCTCCTAGCTCAAGTAGCGAGCGCCGGCACGGACCGGCGC
>JACCYI010000031.1 GCA_013696535.1 Solirubrobacterales bacterium | reverse complement strand
GCAGAACATCGGCCTGCTGTGGCTGGGCGGGTCGCCCGCCGGCGTGCCCGCCCTCATCCGCGCGCAGGAGCCGGTCACCAAGATCCTCGGGATCACGGTGCAGCGGGCCGACCTGCTGGCCATCGTGGTCACGATCCCTCTGGTGATCGCCATGGTCGGCTTCATCACCAAGAGCCGGCTCGGCAAGGCGATGCGCGCGACCGCTCAGGACCCTGACGCCGCGCGCCTGCAGGGCATCAACGTCGACACGACGATCTCGCTGACCTTCCTGCTCGGCGGCATGCTCGCCGGTGCCGCGGGCCTCATCTACGCGCTGTACCAGACGACGATCTGGTTCTTCCAGGGCTTCCAGGCGGGTCTGATCGCCTTCACGGCGGCGGTCATGGGCGGCATCGGCAACCTCAAGGGCGCGGTCCTCGGTGGCCTGATCATCGGCATCATCCAGCAGATCTCCGACAACCGCATCGGCACGCAGTGGACTCCCGCCATCGTGTTCGCCTATCTGGTGCTCGTCATGGTCTTCCGGCCGCAGGGGCTCATCGGGGAAGAGACGAGGGAGGCAGGCTGATGTCCACGTCGACAGCAGCAGCCGGCGCGGATGCCGGAACCAAGCCACAGAGCTCTAAGCGCCTCTCGCTCGACGGCGGTCTTCCGCCCGTGGCGAGCAAGGCCCTGGCGGCGCTGCTCGCGCTCTTCGCGATCGTGTTGCCGTTGTTCCTCGATCCGATCTCCGCGCTCCTCGGCGACTGCACCATCGCCCTGGCCTACGTGATCCTCGCCCTCGGCCTCAACGTCGTCGTCGGGTTCGCCGGCCTGCTCGACCTGGGCTACGTCGCGTTCTTCGCGATCGGCGCGTACTCCGTGGGGTGGCTCGCCTCGGGATTCTTCAGCGACGCCAACGTGCACCTCGGGGTGTCCGGCTTCGTCTTGAAGCTGCCGGGCATCCACACCAACTGGCTCGTGGTGATGGTGTTCGCCATGGCGCTCTGCGCGCTCGGCGGCATCCTGATCGGCCTGCCGACCCTCCGCCTGCGCGGGGACTACATCGCCATCGTGACGCTCGCCTTCGGCGAGATCATCCGCGTCTTTGCCGTCAACGGCGACGCGATCTCGCTGCCGTTCGGCAACGCGAAGCTGACCGCGGGCCGGCAGGGGATAACCCCCGTCGACCAGATCGACCTCCCGTTCCTCAAGCCCTTCACCCAGCTCAACCTGCGGCCGTGGTACTGGCTCGTGCTCGCTCTGGTGTTCATCGTCCTGTTCTGCGTGATCCGCTTGCGCGACTCGCGTCTGGGCCGCGCGTGGATCGCGGTGCGCGAGGACGAGGTCGCCGCCGCCTCCATGGGGGTGCCGTTAGTGCGCACCAAGCTCTACGCCTATGCCGTGGGCGCCGCGATCGGCGGCGTCTCGGGCGCCTTCCAGGCCAGTTATCTGAACACGGTCAACGCGGACCAGTTCGCGTTCTCCTTCTCGATCTTCGTCTTGGCGATGATCATCCTGGGCGGGCTCGGGTCGGTGTGGGGCGTCGTGTTCGGCGCCGTGCTCCTGTCATTCATCAACTCCTACCTGATCCCCGACGTGCTGGCCAACGTGCCGTCGAAGCTCGGGCTGGACTTCCAGCTGACCGACCTGGGCTTCGGGATCTTCGGGTTCCTGCTGCTCATCGTCATGGTGCTGCGACCAGAGGGCTTGCTGCCCGAGCGGCGCCGAAAGATCGAGCTGACCGAAGGGGTCGGCGAGGAGAGCGTCTTCGAGGTGCGCGCATGAGCCCCAGCACAGTCCTGAACGATGGTGTCAAGCCGGCCACCAAGGGTGCCGACCTGATGACCGTCGAGAACGCGTCGAAGATCTTCGGCGGCCTGACGGCGGTCAACGACGTCTCCTTCTCGATCCCGGCCAACTCGATCGTCTCGGTGATCGGCCCCAACGGCGCCGGGAAGACGACGTTCTTCAACCTGCTGACGGGCTTGTACAAACCCACCGTGGGGCGGATCACGTTCCTCAACAAGGACGTGACGGGCTCGCGGCCGGACATCATCACCGCCCTCGGGGTCGCTCGGACCTTCCAGAACATCCGCCTCTTCGGGACGATGACCGCCTTGGAGAACGTGCTCGTCGGTCAGCACGCGCGGATGAAGGCGGGGATCTTGGGCTCCATCCTGCGCACGCCGGGCGTTCGCAAGGAGGAGGAGCGCGTCCGCGTCGTCGGCCGCGAGATCCTCGAGTTCGTCGGAATGCCCTCCTCGTCGTTCGATCAGCTCGCGATCAACCTGGCCTACGGCGACCAGCGCCGGGTGGAGATCGCCCGCGCGCTGGCCTCCGACCCCAAGCTGCTGCTCCTCGACGAGCCGACGGCGGGGATGAACCCCAACGAGTCCGATCGCCTGACCGACCTGATGCGGCGCCTGCGCGACGAGCGCGGGTTGTCGATCCTGCTGATCGAGCACGACATGAAGGTCGTCATGGGCGTCTCTGAGCGCGTCACCGTCCTCGACCACGGCGAGAAGATCGCCGAGGGGGAGCCCACCGCCGTGCGGGCCGACCCGCGCGTGGTCGAGGCCTACCTCGGGAAGCAGGGTTAGGCGCATGCCGTTGCTCGAAGTGGAGGACATCCACACCTACTACGGGAACATCGAGGCGCTGAAGGGCATCTCGCTGACCGTCGAAGAGGGCGAGATCGTCACCCTGATCGGCTCCAACGGCGCGGGGAAGTCGACCACGCTGCGCTCGATCTCCGGCCTCAACCCGCCCCGGTCGGGCACCGTGACGTTCGAGGGCCGGGACATCTCCGGCACGCCGCCGCAGGAGATCGTCGCGCTGGGGATCTCCCAGTCGCCGGAGGGCAGGCACTGCTTCCAGCGCATGACCGTGCGCGAGAACCTCGAGCTCGGCGCGTACCTGCGCCGCGACGAGCGCATCGGGTCCGACCTCGAGCGGGTGTACG
>JACCYI010000016.1 GCA_013696535.1 Solirubrobacterales bacterium | reverse complement strand
CCCCGGCCGCTTCGGCGGCCGAGGTCGCGAGCAGTAGGCCGACGATCGCGCGCGTGGCACCGACGAGCCGCTGCTCGGGAAGGCGTGAGTACGCCACTTGCGCGGCGACGAGCGTGCCGAACAGGATGCGGAACGGCTTCACTCGTAGACGACGAAGTCCGGGCGGGGCTTCATCCTCATGACTTCCTTCGGGGTCATGAGATCGGTGTCTTCCTTATAGAAGAGCTTGTAGCCGTGCTTGAGGCGCTTCGGGCCGCGTGTGAACGACCGGTACTTATCGAGCTTCGCGGCCTGAGTGCCGAATCCGTCGGCGTTCAGGGTGATCGCCAACCCCTTGCGGGCCTTCAGCTTGGAGCGGTCGTCGATCATGTCGAGCGTGAACTGGTGGATGACCACCAGCTTCTGCGGGAGGTTCTTGTCCCTGACGAGCTTGTCGAGCCACGCGGTGGTGGCGTTGACCTCGCGCGCCCGGACGGAGCCGATGACCGTCCCCGGCACCTCGTTGGCCTGCATGCGCCATTCGGGATCGAGGGCGAGGCCGACGTCCGGCTGCTTGAGCCACTTGCGCAGCCGCGTGGTCTCCGTGAAGAAGTCCGCCCGCCCGGGTTGGATGTCGAGCACGAGCAGTGCCTTCGCCTTGCGCGCGGCCTTCAGGTAGCGACGGATGAGCTTGTCTGGCATGTGAGAGCGATAGAGGCCGTCGTCACCCGGGTCCGCGTTGGCGATCGTCGAGATCAGCTCGAAGGCCGGCAGGACGGGCCGGGTCTTACGCGCGTAGGGCTTGGCCTGCCGTTTGAGCTTTGCGGCCACCTTGGAGACCGGACCGATGCCCAGGATCCCGAGCTCGTCGGCCGCGGGGTTGCCGTAGAAGCCGATGACCCGATAGTCGGGGAAGATCGTGCGCCCGCCGGTGGGGAGGGTCGGCGGCTTTGGCTTTGGCTTCGGCTTCTTCTCCTGCGCCTGTGCCCCGCCCGCGGCGTTCCGGTCGCCGTCCTTGTCGTCGCCGAGCGCGCTGACGGCGATGACCGCGACGACCGCGACCGCCGCGAGAAGCAGCGCCACGGCCGCCACGCGGCGACGGCCAGTGGCGTCATTCGTCCCGGCGGGATGCAGCGGCGACCCCATCTAGGGGCTCACCCTGCCCGCCCTACGGCGCTTGTACACGTCCAGGCTCGCGAGTGCAGACGGCGACGGTCAGCGCCGCAGCGCGCCGCGACGGGCCGCGATCGCCAGCTTGCGGCGTTGGGCGACAACCGCACGGCCCGGGCGTCGACCGTAGCCCTCTCGCTCGATCTGGCGCAGGATCTCGCGGTACATCGCCGCGGCCGCCGCGACCGCCCGGCGGCCATGCGACAGCAATTCGATCCCGGCCGTCCCCTGCTCGTAGAGCGCGTCGGCTCGGGCGATCTGGTCGCGGACCAGGGCCTCGCGCGCGCCGGGTGAGACCGAGCCGCCGAAGCGCTCCACGGTCTCCGTGGCGAGGTAGATCCTGCCGTTGGCGTGATCCTCGTCGATGTCGCGCAGGATGTTCGTGCGCTGCATCGCCATGCCGAGCGCTGCGGCGGCGGGCTGCGCGCGCGCTGCGTCGCTCGTGCCGAGGACGCCCGCCATCACCACGCCGACGGTTCCGGCCACCCGGTAGCAGTAGAGATCGAGATCCTCCTCGCCGAGGATCGGCTCGCCGGCGATGTCATGCTGCATCCCCGCGCAGAAGTCGCGCATGGCCGGTCGCGAGATGTCGTGCCTTCCGGCGAGCTCCTCGAGGATGAGCGCCTCGCGCGTCATCGCGGGTGCACCGCCGCACCACGCTCGCACGCCGGCCACGCGCGCGGCAGCGTCGGGATGACCGTCGTCGACCAGGTCGTCGAGGGTGCGGAAGACGAGGTAGAGGAGATAGACGTCGTCGCGCAGTGGCCGGGGGAGCAGCCGGCAGGCGAGCGAGAAGGTCCGGGCGACCCGGCGGGTCGTGTCACGCGCCTCGGTCAGCACCGGGGCCGCAGCGTTGCTCACGCGAGGCTCCGCCGGGGTGCCGGATGGTCTGCCACGACGAGTCCGGCGGTCACCTCGGCGCTCAAGAGCACTCCGGGGATACCGGCGCCCGGATGGGTGCCGCCGCCGACGTAGTACATGCCCTTGACGTGCCGGTCGCGGTTGGGCTGGCGGAAATACGCCGACTGGTGCAACGTCGGCTCGACGGCGAACGCGTTGCCGTAGGCGGCCCCGAGCTCTGACTCGAAGTCGCGCGGGGTCATCCGGTGTTCGACCCGGACGGAGGCGTCAAGGCCGGTCAGCCCGAACGTGGTCTCGAAGTCCGAGACCACCGCATCGCGCAGCCCGTCAGCTTGACGCTCCCAGTCGATGCGCCCGCCGCGGAGGTTCGGTACCGGCAGCAGCGCGTAGATCGAGTCGCCGCCGTTGGCGGCCATCGAGGGTTCCGAGCGCGACGGGGCGTGCACGTAGGTCGAGTAGGTACTCGGCAGCGCCTCGCCTCGAGTGACGTTCCGGATGAAGTCGCGATAGCCGGGGCCGACCAGCAGCGTGTGATGCAGGAGCTTCTCGAACGGCTTGTCCGTGCCCAAGTACAGGAGGAAGGCCGACATGGTCGGGACGAGCTTGCGCAGCGGCGCGCGCCGCCCCAGGAGCTCGTGGGCACGGAGGACGTCCGCGTTGGAGACGACGACGTCGGCCCGGATGCGCTCGCCACCGGCGAGGCGGACTCCCGTCACCCGCCCGCCGGACTGCTCGACGGCCTCGGCCGCCTCGCCGCAGCGAACGTCGAGCGTGCGGGCCAGGCCCTCCACGATGGAGTAGACGCCGCCCTCTGAGTACCACCCACCGTCGAGCACCTGCAGGTAGACCAGCGCACCGTAGATGGCGGGCACTCGATGCGGGTCTCCGCCGATGAAGAGCGAGTGGAACGAGAAGGCCTCGCGCACCCGCTCGTTCTCGAAGAAGCGCGAGACGAAGCGGTGCAGCGGCAGCACCGCCCCGAGCTTGACCATGCTCGGCGTCAGGCGGGCGAAGTCGGCCAGCGAGAGAAACGGCTTGCGCCCCGCCGCCACGATCCCCTCGCGATAGATCGGCTCAAGGGCGGCGAGGAAGTCGTCCAGGCGCCCGGCGTCCTTGACGGAGAACTTCGCCACCTGCTCGCGGAGTCGATCGCGGTCGTCGACGAAGTCGAAGTGGCGCTCCTCCTTCGCCCAGAAGATCCGGTACATCGGATCCAGGCGCCGCATGACCACCTCCGAGCTCAGATCGAGCCCGCCGGCTGCGAAGGTCTCCTCGATCACCCACGGCATCGTGATGAGCGACGGCCCCATGTCCCAGGTGTAGCCCTGGTCTGAGAGCTGGTAGGCGCGGCCGCCCGGCTTCGCGCGCTGCTCGACGACGGTGACCTCATGGCCGGCGCCCTGCAGCCGAAGTGCGGCGCCGAGACCGCCGAGGCCCGCGCCGATGACCACGACCTTCACACCGCCGTCTCCCGCGCCGGTGCACGCAGATGCTCGGACTCGAGGGCGCTCGACGCGCTCGCGCCGGCCGCCCAGGTCGCGATTCGCAGCTGGGCGATGACCGTGGCGACGGCCTCGCCGGCGCGATCGGCTTGAGCGGCGACCAACAGGGGCCTGGCGAGTCCGGCCGCCTTGGCTCCGAGCGCGAGGCACCGGGCGACGTCAACGCCGTCGCGGAGGCCACCCGAAGCGATGATCGGGAAGGCAGGGCCGGCTGCGCGGACGGCGTCGGTGACCGCGTCGGCCGTCGGCACGCCCCAGTCGGCGAATGCGGCGGCGAGCTCGCCGCCGCGCGGATCGCGCCGGCCTTCGATGAGCGCCCAGTTCGTTCCCCCGCCTCCCGCGACGTCGACGCCCGCCACGCCGGCGCTGCGAAGGAGGGCCACGTCAGCCGCGTCCATGCCGAATCCGACTTCCTTGACGACCACGGGCCGCGGAGCCAGGCGGGCCACCGCCGCTGCGATCCCGTCGAGCACCCCGCTGAAATCCGGCTCGCCTTCGGGTTGGACCGCCTCCTGGAGGGGATTGAGGTGAATCGAGAGCCCGTCCGCATGGAGGAGCTCGACGAGCCGCTCCGCGCGTTGAGCGCCGTCTCGGGAACGGATCTGGGCGGCGCCCAGGTTGGCCAGTACCAGGGGCGGTCGCTCGCCCGCCTCGGGCCGGTAGGTGCGAAGCAGGGCGGGATCGTCCAGGAGGCGGCGCCCTGAGCCCAACACGAGCGCGATCCCGTGATCTGCGGCCGCTCGTGCGAGTCGGCGATTGATGGTGGTCGACTCCGCCGTCCCACCCGTCATCGCCGAGACGAACACCGGAGCCGCGAGTCGCGCGCCGAACAGCTCGGTGGTGAGTCCTACCGCGGCGAGGTCGCGCTCAGGCAGTGCCCGGT
>JACCYI010000014.1 GCA_013696535.1 Solirubrobacterales bacterium | reverse complement strand
ATCGCGGTGGCGATGCTCTCCATGCTCACGCTGCTGCCGGCGCTGCTGGTGATCTTCGGGCGCCGCGCCTTCTGGCCCTTCATTCCCCGGTTCGGAGGCGAGGGGGCCGACGAGCGCCACGGCCCCTGGAGGCGTATCGGCGAGCGGGTCGCGGTCACCCCGCGGCGGGTGTGGATCGGGACGACTGCGCTGCTCGTCGTCTTCTCGCTGGGCATTCTCAACTTCGACAACGGGCTTACGCAGGGCAACTCGTTCCGCGGCGAGGTCGAGTCGGTCCAGGGTCAGGAGCTGCTCGCGAAGTCCTTCCCCGCCGGCGCCAACGCGCCCACCGAGGTCTTCGTGCCCGACGCCGGCCGGGCGGCCGCCGTGACGACCGCCGTGCGTGAGGCACCCGGGGTCGAGGACGTCCGCCAGGTGGCCCAAGGGCCGACGGGCGTGCTGCTCAACGCGACCCTCGAGAGCCCGCCGTTCTCGACGGACTCGTTCGACCTCATTCCGGGCATCCGGTCGGCGGCGAAGCAGGCCGGCGGTCAGCAGACGCTGGTGGGCGGCGCCACTGCGGTGGAGAACGACCTCCGCGAGGCGGCCTCGCGCGACACGCTGCTGATCGTGCCGATCGCCATTCTCGTCGTGTTTCTCATCCTGATCGTGCTCCTGCGCGCCCTGGTCGCGCCGCTGATCCTGATCGCGACGGTGATCCTGTCCTTCGCCGCCTCACTCGGCGTCGGCGCGCTGGTGTTCGACGTGGTCTTCGGTTTCCCGGGCTCTGATCCGTCGCTGCCGCTGTTCACCTTCGTGTTCCTGGTCGCGCTCGGAATCGATTACAACATCTTCCTAATGGCCCGGGTGCGGGAGGAGACGCAGCGCCACGGGACGCGCCAGGGAATGATCCGGGGGCTCGCGGTAACGGGCGGGGTGATCACCTCGGCAGGCATCGTGCTGGCCGGCACCTTCTCGGTCCTGGCCGTGCTTCCGCTGGTCTTTCTCACCGAGCTCGGCTTCGTGATCGCCTTCGGCGTGCTGCTGGACACCTTCATCGTCCGCTCGATCCTCGTGCCCGCCTTGGTGCTGGACCTCGGCCCGAAGATCTGGTGGCCGTCCAAGCTCGACTCGGGTGACTCCGGGGACAGGCCAGGCGGACTCCGTCAGCCCGCGGCGGTCCCGGCCGGCGGTGACGCGGAGTCCGCCGGCGAGGGCAACGGCCGCGTGCCGGGCGGGGATCGCACCGGCGCGTGAGCTAGAGGATCGAGAGGTAGCGGTCGAGCTGCCATGGGGTGACCTGGACCCGATAGTCCTCCCATTCCTGGCGCTTGATCTCGATGAAGCGGTTGAACATGTGCTCGCCTAGCGTGCGCAGCACGAGCTCCGACTGGGCGGTGAGCTCGACGGCCTCGCCCAGCGTCTCGGGGAGCTGCTCGATTCCAAGGCGCTTGCGGTCGTCGGGCGAGAGGTGGTACAGGTTCTTCTCCATCGGCTCCGGCAGCTCGTAGCCCTTCTCGATCCCTTCGAGCCCTGCGTGCAGCAGCGCCGCGAAGGTGAGGTAGGGATTGCAGGCCGGGTCGGGACAGCGCAGCTCCATGCGCGTCGCCTGCTCCTTGCCGGGGTGGTAGAGCGGGACCCGCACGAGCGCGGAGCGGTTGCGGCGCGACCAGGCCACGTAGACCGGTGCCTCGTAGCCGGGCACGAGGCGTTTGTATGAGTTGACCCACTGGGCGAAGATGGAGCAGATCTCCCGAGCATGGCGCAGCTGGCCGGCGATGAACGCCTTGCCGACCGGCGAGAGGAAGTACTTGTCATCGGCGTCGTAGAAGGCGTTGTCGGATCCCTTGAACAACGACTGGTGGGTGTGCATACCTGACCCGTTCTGGCCGAAGAGCGGCTTGGGCATGAAGGTCGCGTGCCAGCCGTACTTCATCGCGTATTCCTTGACCGTGATGCGATACGTCATGCAGTCGTCGGCCATCTTGAGCGCGTCGGAATAGCGCATGTCGATCTCGTGCTGGCTCGGGCCGACCTCGTGATGGGAGTACTCGACGTCGATGCCGAGGCGCTCGAGGGCGAGGACGGTGTCACGGCGGACGTCAGAGCCGGCGTCGAGCGTCGTGAGGTCGAAGTACCCGCCCTCGTCGAGCACCTCGGTGCCCTTGTTGTCGCGAAACAGGAAGTACTCGAGCTCCGGACCGACGTTGAAGTGGTCATAGCCCATCGCCTGCATGCGCTCTTCGGCCCTGCGCAGGACGTGGCGCGGATCACCCTCGTAGGGTTGGCGCTCCGGCGTCTGGACGTCGGCGAACATCCGCGCGACGCCGGCGGTCTCCTCCGGGCGCCACGGCAGCACGGCGAAGGTGCTCGGGTCCGGCACCGCGATCATGTCGGACTCCTCGATGGCGTTGAAGCCGGTGATCGAGGATCCGTCGAAGCCCATGCCACCTTCGAAGGCGTCGTCGAGCTCGGCCGCGTTGATCGAGAAGGACTTGAGTTGACCGAGGATGTCGGTGAACCACAACCGGATGAAGCGGATTCCGCGCTCCTCCACGAGCGCCTGGACGTCTGCCGGTGTCTTCGGTTTATCAGGTTCCACAGGCGCCATGGATGGCGACTTTATCTAGTGCGCCGCCCGGATTTCGCTGGCGCTCATCCTCTTGATCCCGTTTCGCCCGCCCGGATTTCGCTAACGCTCATCCTCTGGGCGACGTTCGAGCCAGCGATGCGCCCATGCCTTGAGCTCCGTGAGGGCCGGCGCGAGAGCTCGACCCATGTCGGTGAGCCCGTACTCGACGCGGACCGGAGGATCGGGGTACACCGTACGCTCTACGACGCCTCGCGCTTCGAGTTCCTTCATGCGCTCGGAGAGCAGGCGGTCCGACAGCTGCGGAATCGCCTGGGCGACCTCGGAGAAGCGCAGGGGGCCGGCGGCCAGCAGGACGGTCACGATTGCGCCCGTCCAGCGCTTGCCGACAAGCTCGACGGCCTCGTGCAGCCGCGGACAGCAATAGGGTTTGTCGTCGTCAGGCTCAAGCGTCGCGACGGCCGTCCGGATGCCGCGCTCGCGTCTCATGCTCACGCGGCGCGAAGTCGGCGGGTCTCCTCGACGGAGCCGTCCACGGGCACCTCGCCGGCGACGTTGATCATCGCCGTGAAGGACTCGAGCGACACGAAGGCGATGGCTTCGAGCAGCTCCTCGTCGCTCCAGCCCGCCTCGCGCGCCTCCTCGTGCAGATGCATCGGAGCGCTCCCCCGCTGCTCGACCAGGGCACGCAGATATCGCAGCAGGGCGGCCTGGCGCGGCTCCTGGGAATCCCATGCGCGGGCCAGAGCCACCTCGTCGATCCCCAGCCCCGCCTGGCGGGCGGTGCGGACGTGCAGCGCGAGGCCGGGCTGGGAGTGGAAGTGCTCGGCGATCGCGAGGGAGACGCGCTCCAGCGTCACGCGGGGCAGTGTTCCGTTGCGCAGCTCGGAGCGGAACCGCGCGTAGGCCCGTACCGCGGCCGGCGATCCCGCCATCACGCCGAGGAAGTTGGGCAGCTGCCCACCTGCGGACATCGCTCCCTTCAGCACGGGAAGCGACGCTTCAGGGGCGGTCAGGTCGTCATGAATCTGGAATCGGCTCATCTGGGTCTTCATGGGTACCAGCCAAGGGTCCGGGGAGGATGAGAGGCGGCCGGGCGACTTCCGTCGCTTACCTTCGATAAGGCTACGGACTGGTGCCGCCTGACGCAAGGGCAATCGCGCGTCAGCTGTCGCTGGGGTATGCGGCAGAGCCGACGGGCTCTCGGCCAGGAACTTCGATCTACTTCGCGGAGCCGGTGGCCTTCGCCACGTACGCTGCGACGTCCTGCACGTCCCGTCCCTCGACGAGGTCGGCGGCCATCTGACCGTTCCCCCGCGCGCGGCCGTTCGAGATCGCGTCTACTACGAGCGCCTTCGGCGGCCGGAGCTGGTCCAGGCTGGGACCGACCTGCGCGACCGCGTTGCTCGCCGACAGCGCGTGGCAATTCTTGCAGTGCTGGCCGAAGAGCTTGCGCCCTTGCTTCTCCGGAGCACTCAGGACGGAGACGTTTGCTTCCGGGATGGAGTTCCGGCTTTCGACTGCGCCGATGACCGCGGCCGGAATGCCGATGCCGAGACCCAGCAGGGCGAGAAGGAAGGCGCCCATCCCCAGACGGCGGTTTCGGCGCGTCGTGGAGTAGGGCTGCTTGCGCTTGCGCTTGGGGCCGCCGCTCATGGCCATGAAAAAGACACCGACCGCGAGCAGGATGAAGAACAAGGCGAGGACGAGAACCGACATCGCTCAGGACACTACCCGCTCGCTCTTGGGTCAGCACGCGGCCGCGGGGAAACTGGCGTTTCACCGTCGTCGGCCTTGAGCGAAGCTCTGGACCGCCGGGGCGACTCCCCGGAAGTCCGCCGTCTCAGGGCGCTCGTCGCGGTCAGCCCGAGCACGTTCTGCGAGCTCGACGACCTCCCCCATCCGCTCGGCGGGCGCCTCCAGCCCGCGGATCCGGTGCACCAGGATGTTGATCGCCCCCGCGGCGATCGGGAGCTTCTCGAGACACCCTTCCGCGAAGACCAGCGGCTCGGAGCGCACGGTCAGGCGGTGGCGCTCATAGACGTCGGGTGGGACGATGAGGTTGATCGTCCCGAGCTCGTCTTCCATGAGCATGAAGACGATGCCCTTGGCGGTTCCAGGGCGCTGGCGGGCGACGACAAGGCCACCGATGGCCACGGGCGTCTCGTGGGGAAGGGTCTCCAGGTCACGCGAGGACACCAGCCGGCGATCCTGGAGGTGCGGACGCAGCAGCGCCATCGGGTGGGCGCCGAGCGTAAGCCCGGTGGTCGCGTAGTCGGCCACCATGGCTTCCCAGGGTTTGAGCGCTCGCAGCGCAGGCGCGACGGGTAGGTCGAGCGGCAGGGAGAGCTGGGTCCCGATCCCTGCGAGCCGGTCGCCCGGGGTGGCGACACCGAGCTGCCATAGAGCAGGTCGGCGCCCGCCCGCGAGGACGTCGCAGGCGCCCGCCCAGGCGATGTGCTCGAGTGACGGACGGCCCGCGCCGGCGCGGGAGGCGAGGTCGGCGATGGAGTGGTAGCGCCCGCCGCGCTCGCGCTCGGCCACGAGCGCCGCCACCTCATCGGCGCGGGCGCCGCTCACAAAGCCCAGCCCGAGCCGCACCCGCCCATCGGCGTCCACCGTGCACTCCACCGCACTCTCGTTGACGTCGGCCCCCAGCAGCTCTGAGTGCTTGGCCCGCTGCGCCTCGTGGGCCAACGCGTCGGAGGGATAGAACCCCATGGGCTGCTCATTGAGCAGCGCGCACAGGAACTCCGGCCCGTAGTGGACCCGCAGCCACGTCGACTGATAGGCCAGCAGGCCGAAGGCCGCGCCGTGCGCCTTGGGAAACCCGAAGCCCGAGAAGCCCTGCACCATCTCCCAGATGCGCTCGGCGGTCGCCGCATCGGCGCCATGGGTGTGCGCCGCCCCGGACACGAAGCGCTCGTGATGGGCCTCGATCGCCTCCGCGGAGCGCTTGCGGCTCATCGCCCGGCGCAGTCCTTCTGCCTCACCCGGCGAGAAGCCCGCAAAGGCCATGGCCACCTCGAGCACTTGATCCTGGAAGATGATCGTCCCGAGGGTGTCGCGCAGCACGGGCTCGAGCGACGGATGCGCGTAGGGCACCTCGAACGACGGATCCTCACGAAGCTTCTGCCGGTGGGCGATGTAGGGGTTCACCGCTCCGCCGACGATCGGGCCCGGCCGCACGATCGCGACCTGGATCGTGAGGTCGTCGAGTGTCTCGGGCTGGGTGCGGCGCAGGGACGCCATCTGGGCGCGGCTCTCGATCTGGAAGACGCCCATGGTGTCGGCGGCCTGGATGGCGCGGTAGGTCTCCGCGTCGTCGAAGGGGATCCTCGACAGGTCCACCCGCTCGCCGCGGGTGCGCGCGATGGATTCCACGCAGCGCTCAACCGCCGAGAGCATCCCCAGACCCAGCAGGTCGATCTTCAGGAAGCCGGCGTCCGAGCAGGAGTCCTTGTCCCACTGGCACAGCTGGCGGCCCTCCATCGCCGCGGGCAGCACGGGGCAGCAATCCACCAGCGGACGGGTGGAGACGATCATCCCGCCCGTGTGCTGGGAGAGATGGCGCGGCAGCCCGTAGGCCTCCTCGGCGAGCTTCACGAGCCACGGCCAGCGGCCCTCGCGGTGGCTTCCGAGCCCCACCTCGACGTCGTGGCGCACGTCGCCCATCCCGAACGGCTCGGCGCCCCGGGCCACGCGCTCGATCTCCCCCGGCGGCAGCCCGAGCACCTTGCCGAGCTCGCGGATCGCACCGCGGACCTTGAAGGTGGGAAAGGCGGCCACGAGCGCCGAGCGCTCCCGCCCGTAGCGGTCGTGGATGCGGGGGATCAGCTTCTCGCGGACGTCGCGCGGGAAGTCGAGATCGATGTCGGGCAGCGCGGTGAGCTCCTCGTTGAGGAAGCGCCCCAGGAACAGCTCGTTGGCGATCGGATCGATGTGCGAGAG
>JACCYI010000166.1 GCA_013696535.1 Solirubrobacterales bacterium | reverse complement strand
CCGCACGCACCGCCGCCCGCCAATACGATCTGATCTTCCTCGACCCGCCCTACCGGCTCGCCGCGCCCCTCACGGCCGGCTTGTCGGAGGCGATAGAAGTCCTGTTGGCACCCGGTGGGAGCGTCGTCTCAGAGAGCGACCGGCGGGCGCCGCTCGACCTCGATCTGCCGCTCCTAGACCAACGCCACTACGGCGACACCCTGATCCGCATCCATGGCTCCTGATCCCCGCATCGCCGTCTGCCCCGGCACTTATGACCCGATCACTAACGGGCACCTCGACGTCATCTCGCGTGCAGCGGGCATGTTCGACGAAGTCGTGGTCGCGGTGGTCAATGCGTCCGTCCGCAAGGACAACTCGCTCTTCAGCGCGGAGGACCGCGTCGGCTTCATCGAGCGAGCCACGGAGCACTTCCCCAACGTGTCGGTCGATGCCTTCGACACGCTCGTGGTCGAATACGCGCGCCGCCGCGGGGCCAAGGCGATCGTCAAGGGCCTGCGTGCGATCTCGGACTTCGAGTACGAGTTCGAGATGAATCAGCTCAACCGCAGACTGGCGCCTGACGTCGAGTCGGTGTTCGTCATGGCGAGCCCGCAGTACAGTTTCCTGTCTTCGAGTGGGATAAAGGAGATGGCGACCTTCGGCGCGGACATTCGCGACCTGGTTCCCGAAGAGGTGGCGGTGCGCTTGCAGGAAGCGCTCGCCCGCTGAAGAAAGAGCTGACCGAATCATGGACGTTCTCGTTCTCATCGACAAGCTGGACGATCTCGTCCACAACGCCAAGCCGATTCCGTTCTCGGACTCGGTGCGTGTGGACAAAGAGGAGATCTACGACATCCTCGACCAGATGCGCGCGACGATCCCGGAAGAGATCAAGCAGGCGCGGTGGATCGTCAAGGAACGCCAGGAGATGCTCGCCGAAGCCAAGCGCGAGGCCGAGCGCATCGTGACCGAGGCGCGCGAGCGCCAGACCGAGCTCGTGTCCGAGCAGGAGGTCACCAAGCAGGCTGAGCGCGCCGCCGAGGACATCATCGAGGACGCCCGCGCCCGCGAGCGGGAGATCCGGCTCGGCGCGGAGGACTACGCGGACGAGATCCTCAACACCCTGGAAGTCAATCTCTCGAAGTTCATCGCCGCCGTCCAGCGCGGGCGCGAGCGCCTGCAGGGCAAAGACGAGCCGGCCGAAGTGGGGTGACGTCGCCCAGAGGTCGAGCGCCAGCGAAGACCGGCCGGGCGAGAACACAATGCTCGAGCTGATCGACCTCGCGCGGGCCTACGGGGGCAAGGTGGCCTCGACGGCCTGTCCTTCACCGTCGGGCCGGGGCAGATGTTTGGGTTCGTCGGGCCAAACGGCGCGGGCAAGACGACGACGATGCGGATCGTCCTCGGGGTGCTCGAGCCTGACCGCGGAGAGGTCCGCTGGCGTGGAAAGCCCGTCGACACAGGGATGCGCCGGCGCTTCGGCTACATGCCGGAGGAGCGCGGCCTCTATCCGAAGATGCGCGTCCGGGATCAGCTCGTGCACTTCGCCCGATTGCACGGGATGAGCGCCGCCGAGGCGGTGGCTGCGACCGACGGATGGCTCGAGCGCCTGGGGGTGGCCGAACGGGCACGCGATCGGGTCGAGGAGCTTTCGCTCGGCAACCAACAGCGGGTTCAGCTCGCGGCCGCCCTCGTGCACGGACCTGAGCTGCTCGTGCTCGACGAGCCGTTCTCGGGCCTTGATCCGGTCGGCGTCGACGTGTTGAGCGCCGTTCTGCGTGACCTGGCGGGGACGGGCGTGCCCGTGATCTTCTCGAGCCACCAGCTCGAGCTCGTCGAGCGACTCTGCGAGGCGGTGGCGATCATCAAGGACGGCAGACTCGTAGCCGAAGGGCCGGTTGAGGAGCTGCGTGACCGCGGCCGGCAAGGCCGGCAGGTCCGGGTCGCCGTGGCCGGTGCTGACGCGAGATGGGCTGAAGCGCTCGCCGGCCGGGCGACGGTGATCGAGTCGGCTCGCGGCGAGGTGCTGCTCGATGTGGCTGAGGGGTTCGACGCCGACGAGATCCTGGACGCCGCACGCTCGGCTGGGTCGGTCACCCACTTCTCCCTCGAGCGCCCGACGCTCACGCAGCTCTTCCGCACGGCGGTCCGGGACGAGCCCGTCGCCGCATGAACGCCCGAGAGACGATCTGGATCGTCGCAAGGCGCGAGATGACCGAGCGGCTGCGCCAGAAGTCGTTCCTGGCGTCGACCGGTGTCACGGTGCTCATCGTCCTGCTGGTGGCCACGCTGCCGACCCTGCTGGGAGGGGACGGCCTGAAGACCTACACGGTCGCCGCGGCCGATGCCGCCGGCGCTCCGGTGCTCGCCGCGGCTCAGCGCGTCGCGAAGCAGTTCGACGCGAAGGTCGAGGTCAAACGCTTCCCGGATGTCGCCGCCGCCCGGCGGGCCGTCGCCGACGAGGACCTCGACGCCCTCCTCACCCCCCGCTCCATCGAGAGCCTCCAGGAGCTCGACCGGGATCTGTTGCAGATCCTCCAGGGGGCCGCCCGGCGGGTGGCGAGCGAGCGTGCGCTGTCTCAGGAGGGTGTCGAGGGAGCGGCCGCCGTGCGGGCGCTCGACCCCCCGCCGCTCGCGGTCCGCACCCAGGAGGAGGTCGACCCGAACAAGGATGCGCGCAGCGGCTTCGCCTTCGCCGCCGTCCTGCTCCTGTACGGCCAACTGCTGACCTTCTGCTTCTGGGTCGCTTCAGGTGTCGTGGAGGAGAAGGCGTCCCGTGTCGTGGAGGTGCTGCTGGCCGCGATCCGCCCTTTGCACCTCCTCGCCGGCAAGATCGTCGGTCTGGGGATCCTCGGTTTCGCCCAGCTGCTGGCGATCGCGGCAATCGGCTTGGGCGCGGCGGCGGCGGTCGGATCGATCGACCTCGACGGTGATCTGGTGTTCGCGGCGGCGCTGACGCTCGTGTGGTTCGTGCTCGGGTACGCCTTCTACTCTTGCGCCTTCGCCTGCGCGGGCGCCATCGTGCCGCGCCAGGAGGAGCTGCAGTCCTCCATGACGCCGCTGACGACGGTGATCCTCGTGTCCTTCTTCGTGGCCTTCGCGGTGCTCCAGAACCCCGACGGGATGCTGGCCACCGTCTCGTCGTTCATACCCACCACAGCGCCGATGATCATGCCGCCGCGGATAGCCCTGGGAGAAGCGCCGGCGTGGCAGGTCATCGCTGCGATCGCCGTCACGGCCGCGTCGGCCGCCGCGCTCGTGCCTCTCGCGGCGCGGATCTACTCCGGTGCGATCCTGCGCACCGGATCGTCGGTCAAGCTGCGCGACGCCTGGCGATCCGCGCGCGCATAGACCGCACTGGTGTCGTGAGTCGACAATGGCTACCCCGCGAGGAAGATGACGCCGTCGCGTTCGACGACGGGATGCGATTCGAGCTTGGACGCCACGTTTCCGACGGCTTGGACCGCCTTGGAGTACGGGGTGAACCCGAAGAGCTTGCCTTGCGGCCCGGTGATCATCGCGCCCGTGCGCACGTCGTAGCGGGCTCGGTGCCACGGACACTCGAGACAGCCGTCGCCGTCCACGCGGCCCTGTCCGAGCTTGGCGAACTGGTGACGACAGACATTCGACACCGCGAAGGGTCGACCCTCGGCCATTCCCACGGCGAGCGTTCCGTGCTTCTCGGTCCGCACTTCGCGAACGAAAGTGGGGCCGAGGTCGGCAACGGCGATGAGCTGATCGCCATGGGCAACGATGGGATCCTTGGTCTTCACGGGAGGCGCCATCCTTCCGGGCTACCCGGGGCGCCGGCGCCTAGGCGCCGGGATGGAGCACTGCCCCGAGCATGATCTGTCCCCCGGGCTCCTCGGCTCGAAGCAGTCCTTCGATCTGCACGAGCTGCGCACGGACCTGTGCGGCCATTGCATCGACGATCCGGCGGGCATTCTCGATCGAAGTGGTCGCCCCTGTGAGCTGCTGCTTGACGCGCACGACCTCGCCCATGGCGCCCGTGGCCCGCTCCACCGCCTCGCTCACGGCAGCCAGATCCACCCCATCGGACTCGCCCTTGGCCATCAGCACCCGGGCCCTCGCCAGCCCGTAAGCCACTTCGAGAGCCAGGGTCGAATCCTCGTCGGGGTCAAAGCAGACCACGAGCTTGTCGCCGTTGAACTCACGCAGCGTCTGGAGCCTGGCCGGCACCCGATCCTCCGTGGGGACGACGAGCACCGCGTAGTCGGCGTTGCGCTCGCCCTTGGCCCGGTCGAGCTCTTCGATGGCCTTGGGCTTGGTGAGCTTCTGGGTCTTCGCTTCGAACACCACGCGCCCTCGGGCGGGGCCCCGACACCCCTCGATCGCGATCACGACATCCCCGGTGCGGCGGGTGGCGCCCTTCGAGTCGCCGACCGAGTCGCAGTCGTCTCCCTGGACCACGGCGATGCGGTCGAGCGCCTCGTAGACCGCTTCCTCGAAGGTCCGGCCCTTCGCGGTGCCGCGATCGACCTCGGCCGCGAGCTCGACCTGCTTCTCCTTCTCAGTCTGCAGGCGGGTGATCTGCACCTCGAGCGCCGCCATCTTCTCGTGCATCCGGCGAAGGTGGGCGTCCTGCTGCTCGGCACCCTGGCGCATGTTGTGGAGCACCATCCGCTGGAACTGGGCGAGCGGGTTGGACGCGTCGGCCGAGGAGAACTGGCGCACGAGATCCTCGCGCGACTTGGTCATCACCTCGGCGACCACCTCGCGCACCCGGTGCTGGACGGCGGCTGAGGAGCCGTCCGAGAAGTGGCGATCAAGCGACTTGGACAGATGCCCGTCCTCCGCGTGGAAGACCTCGTCGACCTTCTGACCGAAGAACTCCGCCACCACGCGCGCCTTGTCGGTGAACGCCGACTCGACCTCGCGCGAGACCTTCTCGAACTCCGCCTTGACAAACTCGGCGTTGGCGCCGGTCTGCTCACGGTCGAGCACGCGGGCGCCGATCTCGATCGCGTCCACCACGAGCCGGGCCGGATCGTCACCCGCGTCCGCCCGGGTGCGGATGAGTCCGACCGCGGTTTCGTCGTCCACCATCAGCCCATCGACCACCACACGGTTGGTGAGGACCGTGACGCGGGCGGGCCGGAGTGGGGTGGCGGCTTCCATGGGGTTCGCAAGGTTGTCAGTGCGACCGGACGGATCGCCGCAATTTGCGTGGCCGATGCAGGTACGGTTGGTCCATGGCGCGGATCGAGGTTCTCGACACGGACATCACGCGGCTCGACGTCGACGCGATCGCGAATGCCGCCAACACGGAGCTGCGCCACGGGGGCGGGGTGGCGGCGGCGATCGCCCGCGCCGGAGGCTCCGCTGTCGACCGCGAGTCG
>JACCYI010000384.1 GCA_013696535.1 Solirubrobacterales bacterium | reverse complement strand
GTGCAACGCGCCGCCCTCGGCCAGCACGAGATCCCGGTCACGGTCTCCCACGTGGTCCAGCGGCACGGGGGAGAGCGCCTCGAAGAACGTCACGCCGCCTTCGGAGAAGAGCTCGTGCTCGATTCCGCGGTTCACGCACACGACGTCGCCGACGCCCAGCTCGCGGGTCTCCTCGCCGATGGTCATCGTCACGGCACCCTCGACCACGGCCATCACTTGCTCGGCCTCGGCGTGCGCGTGGCGCGGCACCTGCTTGCCGGGCTCGTAGGTCACCCGGCACAGCAGGACCCGATCGCCGCCGATCGCGTGCAGCCGCACGCCGTCGACGAACTCGAAGGCCTCGACGCCGTTCCAGGTGCCGAAGCCGGACGCCGCCTCAGGCATGGACGCCCCAGTAGGCCTGCCCGCCGTCGGAGCTGAGCGCCCCGACGGAGATCGGCTCGTCGTAGATGACCCGCTTGCCCTCGCGCCGCGGCTCGGGCTTGCTCTCCAGCGCGCGCAGGATCCGCTCCGGCGTCGCGGGCATCTCGGTGATCCACACGCCGACCGCGTCGTGGATCGCCGCCGCGATCGCCGGCGGCTGGGCGTTGTTGGCCATCTCCCCGATCGCCTTGGCGCCGAAGGGCCCGTCGACCGACGGATTCTCCAGGATGACGTTCTCGATGACCGGGAAGTCCTCCATCGACGGGGCCAGGTAGGAGCCGAACTGCTCGCCGCGGTGCTCCGTCGACGGGTAGTACGGATAGGAGTTCTCCAGCAGGCCGAGCCCGAGCCCCATCATGGCGCCGCCCTCGATCTGCCCCTCGACGAGCGTCGGGTTGATCGCCCGGCCGACGTCGTAGACCTGGACCATCTTGAGCACGGTCGTCTCGCCCGTCTCGTCGTCGACCTCCACGTCGATGACGCACGCCGCGTAGGAGATCGCCGAGTGCGGCTCCTCGGTCACCGAGCCGTCGTCGTCGTTGACCTCCGCCAGCGGCTTGAGCGCCGTCCCCTGCCCCGAGATCAGCTCGCCGTACTGGTAGGTGGCCGCGCCGGCGACGTCGCCGACGGAGATCTTGCGGTCCGGCGCGCCCTTGGCGCTCACCTCGCCGTCGGCGATCTCGAGGTCGTCCGGGGAGATCTCGAGCTCCTTGGAGGCGATGTCGAGGATCCGCTCGCGCACCTTCTCGGCCGCGAACCGCACGGCGTTGCCGCCGATGAAGGTGCCGCGCGAGGCGAAGGTGCCGGTGCAGACCGCCGAGGAGTCGGTGTTCGAGTTGTCCATCGTGACCGTGTCGTAGGGGACGCCGATCGCGTCGGCCACGATCTGGGTGTGGACGGTCTTCGAGCCCTGGCCGATGTCGACGGTGCCGGCGAAGACGTCGACGCTGCCGTCCGGCTTGAGCTTGACCCACGCCTGGCTGGGATCGCCGTTCTGGTTCATGCCGGTCGGGTACTCGATCGTCGCGAAGCCGCGACCGCGTCGCTTGGCCATCAGTACGCACCTCCGTTGGTGAGGGTCGGGTCGTAGGTCGCCGTGTGCTCGCCCTCCGGAGCCTGCTGGGCGACCAGGTGCTCGGGCAGCAGGTCGCCGCTGCGACGCCCGGCGGTCATGGTGCGGTACTCCTCGCCGAGCTCGTAGCCCACGGCGTCGGCCGCCGCGAGCGTGACCGCCACCGTCGACGGGTCGTGCATGACCACGCGGTTGCCGGTCGTGTCGCCGATGCGGTTGGCGTTCTTCAGCCGCAGCTCGAGCGGGTCCATGCCGATCTGCTCGGCGACCCGGTCGAGGTGCATCTCCGTGGCCAGCGAGACCGAGGTCACGCCGAACCCGCGCATGGCCGTGGTCGGCACGCGGTTGGAGAAGACCACGAACCCGTCGAAGCGCAGGTTGGGGATCGTGTAGGCGCCCGTGTGGTGGAAGGCGTGCTTGGTCACCCCGTAGGGCGAGAAGCGCGCGTAGGCCCCTGCGTCGTGCAGGGTCAGCGTGCGCCGGCCGATGATCCAGCCCTCCTTGGTCACCGCGTCCTTGAGCTCGATGTGCCACGGCGCACGCGTCGAGGAGACCAGGAACTCCTCCTCGCGCGTGAAGCGCCACTTGACCGGCCGGTGGGCCTTGATCGCCAGCAGCGCGCAGATCGTCTCCGTCGCGGTGTCCACCTTGCCGCCGAAGCCGCCGCCGACCGTGCCGCCGACGAGCTTGAGCTTGCTGAGCGGCCACTCGAGGTGCGCGGCCACGACGCCCATGGAGAAGTACATCGCCTGCGTGCACGTGTAGATCGTGAGCTTGCCGCTGGGCTCGGGGACCGCGAGCGCGACCTGGGTCTCCATCGGCACGTGCTCGATGGCCTGCGGGCGGTAGACGCCCTCGACGATCACGTCGGCTTCCTCGAAGGCGCGGTCGACGTCGCCCTTGCGCACGCGCCGGTGGTTGTGCGGGCCGAAGTGGGGATAGGTCGAGCCCCACTGGTGGAACGTCGGCGCTCCGGGATCCGACGCGCTGCGGATGTCGAAGACGGGCTCGCGCTCCTCATAGGTCACCTGCACCGCCTCGGCGGCGGCCATGGCGAGCGCCTCGGTCTCCGCGGCGATCGCGGCGACGACCTGGCCCTTCCAGCGCACCTCGCCGTCGGCCATCAGCGGCTCGTCGGCGGGGACGCCGAGCGCCTCGAGGTGGCCGTAGACGTTGTGCGGCACGTCGTCGCTGGTGATGATCGCGTGGACGCCGGGCATCGCCTGCGCCCGGCTCGTGTCGATCGCGGTGATCAGCGCCGAGTGGTGCGGGGAGCGGACGACCTTCGTCCACAGGGTGCCGTGCACGCGCACGTCGTCGACGTACTGCGTGCGGCCTGTCACGTGGGCCAGGCCGTCGTAGCGGGGAAGCCGTGCGCCGACCGCCTTCATCAGCCCCACCGGCCCGGGATGACGGTGATGGCGTCCTCGCCCTGGGGACCCATGTCGGCCTCGGTCTCCGCGGGGTGGCTGTCGCCCGCCACCGCCGCCGTCGCCGCGTCGATGATCTTCACGTAGCCCGTGCAGCGGCAGATG
>JACCYI010000367.1 GCA_013696535.1 Solirubrobacterales bacterium | reverse complement strand
TCAACCACCCCCAGGACCTAGAGGCGGCGCGCGCCTGGCTCGCGTCGAATCCACAGTCCGGCGCCGGCAACCGGTAGGAGGCGTGAGAACGTTGAGAACGGAGCTTAGGTGAGCACCGACCCCTTCTCTCGAGAATAGCTAGTCGGTGATAGCCCTTCGCTACCACGGGCTAGCGATGTCGCGGAAGACACCCCACCTTCCGGCCGCTCGTATTCAGAGTTCTCCGGCCGCCACCAGCTCCTGCGCCACCCGCATGGCCTCCTCGAGCGTCACGCCGTGTCGCCCCGCCACCCAGCACGCGATCGGCGCCGCTATGCGCTCGGACGAATGCGCGGCCACTCCGGCCAGCGCGAGGATCATCGCCCGCTCATCAGCGTCGGGAGCTGCAGTTCCCAGACGCGCTGAGAACGCGTCGATCCATTCATCACCGGTAGGCATGCGAGCAGCCTAGTAGCGAACCGCGGCGAGGTAGAGGCCATGCGACGGAGCGGTCTTCCCGGCCGACGACCGCGGCGCTCCCGTCAGCAGTGCCGCGAAGTCGTCCACGCTGCGGCGACCGCCCGCCACCTCGAGCATGGTTCCAACCAGGGTCCGGTTCATCTGGCGCATGAAGGCGTCCGCCTCGATACGGAACTCGAGCGTATCGCCGACCTGATCCCACCCCGCCGCAAGCACTCGGCGGTCGAAGCGCGTGTGGTACGTGTCAGTGGGTGTGAAGGCGGTGAAGTCGTGAGTGCCCGCCAGGGCTGTGGCGCACGCCTGTAGCGCGTCGAAGTCGATTGCGTGTGGCCAGTGCAGTGCCCGACCGCGCTCGAACGGCGAGGGCGATCGCCGGGCGAGCACCCTGTAGAGGTAGCTGCGGCTGAGCGCGGCGTGCCGGGCCGAGAAGTCTTCGGGCACCTCTTCGGCGAAGAGCACCGATATCTCCCCGGGGAGCACGGCGTTGACCGAGCGCAACCGCGGCAGGGCTCCGGCGTAGGAGACCACCTGCCCGAGGGCGTGCACTCCTCGATCTGTCCGGCCGGCGACGCTCAGGTGCACGGGGGCGCGCAGCACCGTCTCAAGCGCCAGGCGCAACTCTCCGGCGACGGTCCGCCGCCCCGGTTGCTCGGCCCAGCCCGCGAACGGCCCGCCGTCGTACTCGAGTACCAACTTCGCCCGGCCGGACTCTGCCGGCGCTCGGAGGTCAGACGAGCTCGAGGTAGACCATCTCGGTCGAATCAGACCGGCGCGGCCCGAGCTTCAGGATGCGCGTGTACCCGCCGGGCCGCTCGACGTAGCGCGGAGCAACCTCCTCGAAGAGCTTGTAGACGATGCCCTTGTGCGGGTGCCCCAACGTGGACATCGCCTGTCGGCGTGCGTGCAGGTCGCCGCGCTTGGCCAGCGTGATGAGCTTCTCGATCTCCGGCTTGACCGCTTTGGCCTTGGCCTCGGTGGTCTTGATGCGCTCATGGTCGATCACCTCGATGCAGAGGTTGGCCAGGAGCGCCTTGCGATGCGCCGAAGTCCGCGAGAGCTTGTGACGGGTCTTCTGATGGCGCATGGCTCAGTCGTTGCGCAGCCCGAGGCCGCGCTGCTCGAGTGTCTCGATGACCTCGTCGATCGACTTCTTGCCGAAGTTGGGGATGGCGTTGAGCTCACCCTCCGATTTCGACACCAGGTCGCCGACGGTCTGGATGCCCGCGCGCTTGAGGCAGTTGTAGGACCGCACGCCCAGCTCGAGTTCCTCGATGAGGATGTCGTCCATCGGGCCGCCGCCCGGACGCGGACCGGTGGCGCCGGCCAGAGCCGACGCGCCCACGCCCGCCGGGCCGCCGCCGTTCTCGAGCGCCATGCTCGCCGGACCAGCCCTGAGCTCCTCGATCCGGTCTTCGTCCGTGAAGATGGAGAGGGACGAGATCAGGATCTCGGCAGCCTCGCGCAGCGCCGCCTGGGGGTCGATCGACCCGTCCGTCTCGATGTCGAGAGTGAGCTTGTCGAAGTCCGTCCGCTGCCCGACTCGCGCCTGCTCGACGGCGTAGGCGACGCGCCGGACGGGCGAGAAGATCGAGTCGATCGGGATGACCCCGATGGGCTGATCGGGGGACTTGTTCTCCTCCGCCGGCGTGTAGCCGCGACCCCGGCCGATCGTCAGGTAGAGCTCGAGCTTCGTCTTGCGCTCGAGGGTGGCGATGTGCGCGTCCGGGTTGAGGATCTCGACGCCCGCGGGAAGATCGATGTCCGAGGCCGTGATCTCCCCGGGACCTGTGACCACCAGCGGCGCCTCCACCTCGGTGGCGTCCGAATGCATGCGGCACACGATGCCCTTGAGGTTGAGCACGATGTCCGTGACGTCCTCGGTCACGCCCTTGATGGTCGAGAACTCGTGCTGGACGCCCTCGATGCGAACGGAAGTCACCGCGGCACCGGCGAGCGACGCGAGCAGCACGCGCCGCAACGAGTTCCCGAACGTGTAGCCGAAGCCCCGGTCGAGCGGTTCGACCGTGAAGCTGCCGCGGTTGTCTTCGACCGTCTCGGCGGTGATCCGGGGAATCTGGAAGTCAAGCATCAGGGTCCTAACGTGGTGTCTGAGAGAGGGAGGGACGGCCGGCGCGTCGGGACTGCGCCGCGTACTGCCGCCCGACGGTTACTTCGAGTAGAGCTCGACGATCAACTGCTCTTGGACCGGCGCGGCGATCTCCCGCCGCTCCGGCTTGCGGAGCACCTTGGCGGTCAAAGCGTCATGGTCAGCCTGGAGCCACGGCGGCACCGCGGCGGTGAGCTCGGTGGCGTCACGGATGACCGTCTCGGCGCCTGTCCCGGCCTTGACCGCGATGACGTCGTTGCCCTTCACCTGGTAGCTGGGGATGTCGACGCGCCGGCCGTTCACCGTCCAGTGGCCATGAAGGATGAGCTGGCGGGCCTGGCGCCGCGAGGCGGCGAAGCCCAGGCGGACCAGGACGTTGTCAAAGCGGCACTCGAGGATCCGCAGCAGGTTCTCGCCGGTGATGCCGGGCTGGCGGGAAGCCTTTGCGTAATACGTGCGGAACTGCTTCTCGAGGACGCCGTAGTAGCGGCGCGCCTTCTGCTTCTCACGCAGCTGCACCCGATACTCGGACTGCTTCTGGCGGCCGCGGCCATGCTCGCCGGGCGGATAGGAGCGGCGCTCGACGCCACACTTGTCGGTGAGGCAGCGCTCGCCCTTGAGGAAGAGCTTCTGCCCTTCGCGACGGCACTGCTTGCACTGGGGGGAGGAATCGCGAGCCATGCAGAGATCAGACCCTTCGCCGCTTGCGGGGGCGGCAGCCGTTGTGTGCCTGTGGAGTGACGTCCCGGACGCCCGTGACTTCGAGTCCGGCGGCCTGCAGCGAGCGGATCGCGGTCTCGCGACCTGAGCCGGGTCCCTTGACGAAGACCTCGACCTTCTGCATGCCCTGCTCGATGCCCTTGCGCGCGGCCGCGTCGGCGGTCACCTGCGCCGCGAACGGCGTTGACTTGCGAGAGCCCTTGAAGCCGGCGCCGCCGGCGGACTCCCACGCGATGACGTTGCCCTCGCGATCCGTGAGGGCGACGATCGTGTTGTTGAAACTCGTCTTGATGTGCGCCTGGCCGATCGGAACGTTCTTGCGGACCTTGCGGCGGCCACGGGCGGGGCGCTTGGGAGCGGGACTCACTTCTTGCCTGCCTTCTTCTTGCCCGCGACCTGCATGCGCTTGGGGCCCTTACGGGTGCGTGCGTTGGTCTTGGTCTTCTGCCCCCGCACCGGAAGGCCGCGACGATGGCGGAGACCGCGGTAGCAGCCGATCTCCATGAGGCGCTTGATGTTCTGGGAGCGCTCGCGCCGCAGGTCGCCTTCGACCATGTAGTCGGTGTCGATCAGGTCGCGGAGCTTTGAGACCTCATCCTCGGTCAGGTCGCGCACGTAGGTGTCCGGCGAGATACCGAGCTTGGCCAGCATCTCGTTGGAGGTGGAGCGGCCGATGCCGTACACGTACGTCATGCCGATCTCGACGCGCTTGTTGAGGGGGATGTTCACCCCGGCGATACGAGCCATCTCCGTTACCCCTGCTTCTGCTTATGCCGTGGGTTCTGGCAGATCACGAGGACATGGCCGTGGCGCCGGATGATCTTGCACTTCTCACACATCGGCTTGACCGACGGACGTACCTTCATGTTCCCTTTCGGCTGAGTCCAGGCGGAGCAGCTCTGGCGACCGTTGCGGCCGCCGCTACTGCTCCGCGGAGCGAGTCGCGACGCGGGGCCTCAAGGGCTCCGAGCGCGACCGAGAAGGTTAGCAAAGGTGCGCGGCGGCGCTCACGCGGCCGCGCGATCGCGCGACTCGTGCCACGGCGTGAGGATTCGCGGCCCCTCGCGGGTGACCGCGACCGTGAATTCGAAGTGCGCGGCGACGGAGCCATCCTGGGAGTAGATGGCCCAGCCGTCGTCCCCCATCCGCACGCCGTGTCGGCCCGCGGTGGTCATCGGCTCGATGGCCAGGACCATCCCCTCTTCGAGCACCACGCCCTTGCCCGCCGGCCCGTAGTTGGGGATCTGCGGCTCCTCGTGCATCGAGCGACCGATGCCGTGTCCCACGAGCGAGCGCACGACAGAGAATCCGTTGGCCTCCACGTGGGCCTCCACGGCGTGGGAGACGTCCCCGAGACGATTTCCCGACACCACTTGGGCGGAGGCGAGAAGGAGCGACTCCTCGGTGACTTCGAGCAGCTTCGCGGCGACGGGAGAGACCTTGCCGACCGGGAACGTCCGCGCGGCGTCGGCGACCCACCCGTCGTAGACGACGCCGATGTCGACCGACAGCACGTCGCCGCGCTTGAGCGTGTAGGAGCCCGGGATGCCGTGGACGACCATGTGGTTCGGCGAGGCGCAGATGGAACCGGGGAAGCCCTTGTAGCCCTTGAAGGCGGGCGTCGCGCCCTGCGAGCGGATGAAGCGCTCCGCCGCCGCGTCGAGATCGCGGGTCGTGACGCCGGGGCGGATCTTGCGGGCGAGCAGTTCCATGCAGCGGACGTGGATGTCACCGGCCACCGCCATCTTGTCGAGCTCGGCCGGAGTCTTCTTGATGATCACAGCCGGTCCTCGAGGCGCAGCGTGGCCAGGGTCGCCCGCACGTGGTCGTGGACCTCGGTCGCCGGGCGGGTCCCGTCGAAGCGCTGAAGGATGCCGCGCGACTCGTAGTACTCGATGAGCGGCACGGTCTGGCGGTGGTACGTCTTCAAGCGGTTCTTGACCGTCTCGGGCTTGTCGTCGTCACGGATGATCAGCTGCGATCCGTCCTCGTCGTCGACACCCTCGACTTCCGGGGGGTTCGAGTCAACGTGGTAGACGCGGCCCGACTGCGAGACGCGACGGCCCGAGATGCGCCGCACGAGGACCTCATCCGGCGCGTCGATCAGCAGCGCCGCCGTCAGGCGACGACCGCGTTCGGCGATCGCGGCGTCCAGCGCGTCGGCCTGCGGCACCGTGCGCGGGAAGCCGTCGAGGAGGAAGCCGTCGTCGCCCTCGGCGTCGATTCTCTCGAGCAGCATCTCGATGATCAGCTCATCCGGAACGAGATCACCGGCGTCCATGAACTCCTTGGCCTTCTGGCCGAGCTCCGAGTTCTCCTTGACGTGGGTGCGCAGCATGTCGCCCGTCGCCAGGTAGGGGAGGCCGAAGTCACCCCGGAGGCGTTCGGCCTGCGTGCCCTTTCCGGCGCCGGGAGGACCGAGGAGGATGAGGTTGAGCTCGCTCATGGAAGCGAACACGATAGGGCTTTCGCCCTCGGCGTGTTACTTGAGGAACCCTTCGTAGTTGCGCATCATGAGCTGGGCCTCCAGCTGCTTCATGGTGTCCAAAGCGACACCGATGACGATGAGGATCGACGTGCCACCGAAGAAGAAGTTGGCCGACGTCTGGTTGATCAGGATGGTCGGCAGGGCGGCGACGGCGGCAAGGTAGAGCGCGCCCGGAAAGGTCAGGCGGGCGAGGATGCGATCCAGGAATTCGGCCGTAGGACGGCCGGGACGCACACCCGGTATGAACCCGCCGTACTTCTTGAGGTTGTCGGCCTGATCCACCGGGTTGAAGGTGACGGCGGTGTAGAAGTACGTGAAGAGGATGATGAAGATCGTCTCCCCGACGATGTACGCCCACCCGTTGGGTGAGAAGAACGTCGCCAGGCGGTCGGCGCCGGGGACGAGCTGGCCGAGCGTCGGCGGGAAGGCCATGATGGACGCCGCGAAGATCACGGGGATGACGCCGGCCATGTTGACGCGCAACGGGAGATAGGTCTGGCCGCCGCCGCTCATGCGCCGGCCGATCACGCGCTTGGCGTACTGCACGGGTATTCGCCGCTGACCCTCCTGCACGAAGACGATCGCCGCGATCACGGCGAGGGCGACGAAGGGCATCATCACCTTGAAGACCTGGTCCGGGTTCGTCCACCAAGCCTGCACGCCGGCCGGAAGGCCGGAGACGATGGACGCGAAGATCATGAGCGAGATGCCGTTGCCGATGCCGCGCTGGGTGATGAGCTCCCCCATCCACATCAGCAGAACGCACCCCGCGGTCAGGCAGAGCACGACGAGCAGCACCCGGCTCGTCGTGAACTCGGGGAACACCGTCGCACCGGCCGAGCTGCCTTGCGAGCGGAACAGGAACACGTAGCCGACGGATTGCGCGGCGGCAAGCCCGACGGTCAGATAGCGCGTGTACTGGGTGATCTTGGCGGTTCCGACCTCGCCTTCCTTCTGGAGCTTCTCGAGCGCGGGCGAGACCACGGTGAGCAGTTGCAGGATGATCGACGCCGTGATGTAGGGCATGATCCCGAGCGCGAAGATGGCGATCCGAGATAGCCCGCCCCCCGTGAAGAGGTTGAGGAACCCGAGGATGTTCGAGCCGGCGTAGTTGTCCTCGATCTGCTTGAGCGCCTCGGTGGAGACGCCTGGCACGGGGATGAAGGATCCCAGCCGGTAGAGCGCGAGAACGAGCGCGGTGAAAGCGAGTTTCTTGCGGATCTCCGCAACCCGGAAGGCGTTGAAGATCGTGGAGATCATCGCGTCGGCTGCGAGCTAGTCCGCAGACGGACTGGAGCAGGTACCGCCGGCCGCCTCGATGGCGGCCCGGGCCGACTTCGAGAACCCGTGGGCGTGCACGGTGAACGCCTTGGACAGCTCACCACGACCGAGCACCTTGATCGGGACGTCGCGACGGGTGGCCAGGCCGGCCGCCTTGAGCGCCGCCTCGTCGATCGATGCCCCAGCCGCGAACCGCGCCTCGAGATCGTCGAGGTTGACGTGCTGCGTATGGGTCCGGAACGGCTCGAACGGCATGGACATCTTCTTGTTCGGGCCGCGCAGCTTGCGCATCCGCATGTGAATCGGGTTCTGGCCGCCCTCGAAGCGCGCACGATCCTTCGCGCCGGCGCGGGAGCCCGCGCCCTTGTGGCCGCGCCCAGAGGTCTTGCCGTGACCGGATCCGTGTCCTCGGCCGACGCGCTTGCGGGTCTTGCGAGAGCCCGGCGCCGGCTTGAGGTTGTGCAGGCCGATGACCTCGGCGGGCCCGGCGGTCTCTTCTTCGGCCATGACTACTTCTCCTCAGACGTCACGAGGTGACGGACAGCGTGCACCATGCCGCGCACCTGCGGCGAGTCCGGGCGCTCGACCGTATGGCCGATCTTGCGCAATCCCAGCGATCGCAGCGTGTCGCGCTGGCGGCCGTTCGTCCCGTTCGCGGACTTGACCTGGGTGACGACCAGCGTGCTCATGCGTTGGCGGCTTCAACGATCGCGGCTTCGGCGATCTCGTCCTCGACCGCGACCTCGAGCGTCTCGCCCTGGACGCCGTTCTGGTGCGAGATACCGAGCACGGCGTCGACGGACAGCCCGCGAAGGGCCGCGATCTCCTCGGGGCGCCGGAGATCCTGGAGGCCGGCGATCGTGGCCTTCACCAGGTTGATCGGATTCTGCGAGCCAAGGGACTTGGAAAGGATGTCGTGGATGCCTGCCAGTTCGAGCACCGCCCGTACCCCGCCCCCAGCGATCACGCCCGTACCGGGAGAAGCGGGCTTCATGAACACGCGGCCCGACCCGAAGATGCCCGTGGTCTGGTGGGTGATCGTCGAACCGTGGCGCGGCACGACGAACAGGTTCTTCTTGGCCCGCTCGACGCCCTTCTGGATCGCGAGCGGCACCTCGTTGGCCTTGCCGTAGCCCGCGCCGACGATGCCGTTCTCGTCACCCACGACGACCAGCGCGGTGAACGAGAAACGGCGTCCGCCCTTGACCACCTTGGCGACGCGGTTGATCTCGACGACGCGCTCTTGCAGGTCGAGTCCGGTGGGGGAAACTGATCGGTCGGGGGCAGCCATTGCGGTCTCTCAGGGTAGAAGGTCGGGGTCTCGCCCTAGAACCTCAGGCCGCCCTCACGGGCGCCTTCGGCGAGGGCCTTGACGCGCCCGTGGTACTGATAGCCGCCGCGATCGAAGACGACGGCATCCACGCCGGCAGCCGTCGCGCGCTCGGCGAGCACCGCCCCGGCACGGTGGGCCTGCTCCATCCGGCCGAGCGAGCGCAGCTCGTCCTCGGTCCAGTTGACGGACGTGATGGTGTGCTGCGCGTCATCGTCGATGAGCTGCGCGAAGATCCCGCGGTTGGAGCGAAAGACCGCGATGCGCGGACGTGCCGCGGTGCCCTGCACCTTCGCGCGGACGCGGCGGCGGCGCTTGAGGCGGCGGGCCGGGCGGGTGGAGACGCTCATGCGCGCTTACCGACCTTCCTGGCGACGAACTCGCCCTCGTAGCGGATCCCCTTGCCCTTGTAGGGCTCGGGGGGGCGCTGCTTGCGGATGACCGCGGCGAGCTCTCCCACCTGCTGCTTTGAGTTGCCCTTGACGATCACGCGCGTCGGGATCGGGACCTCGAACTCGATGCCCTGCGGCGCCTTGATCTGCACCGGGTGCGAGTAGCCGAGCAGAAGCTCGAGGTCGGTTCCCCGCAGCGCGGCGCGGTAGCCGACGCCCTGGATCTCGAGCCCCTTGGAGAAGCCCGTCGTGACGCCTTCCACCATGTTCGCGACCAGCGAGCGGGTGAGCCCGTGGAGGGCGCGGTGCTCGCCGCGGTCGGTCGGGCGGGTGACGAGCAGCTCTTCGCCCTCTTGACGCACGTCGATGTCGCGAGACTTGCGCTCCGCGAGGTCACCGCGGGGGCCGGCCACCCGCACGACCTCGCGCTCGACGGTGACGGTGACCCCGGTGGGAACCGGGATGGGCTTCCTCCCGATGCGGGACATCAGTGGATCTGCGCGAGGACTTCGCCGCCGACGCCCGCCTTGCGCGCGTCGTGGCCCGTCATCACGCCCTGGGAGGTGGAGATGATCGATGTGCCCATGCCGCCGAGCACCTTGGGCATGGAGCGGGAATCCACGTAGGTCCGCTGACCCGGGCGCGACACGCGCTTGAGGCCGGAGATCACCGAAACGCGGGCTTCCGTGTACTTCAAGCGGATGATGAGGCGCTCGGCGCCGTTGCCGGGGCGAGGGGGCTCGACGTCGAAGCCCTCGATGTAGCCCTGCTCGCGCAGCACCCGGGCCATCTCCCGCTTGAGCCGCGAGGACGGCATGTCGACCGTCTCGTGAGCGGCCTGGATGCCGTTCCGGATGCGGGTCAGGAAATCGGCGATGGGATCGGTCATGGACATGGCGCTACCAGCTCGATTTCGTCATGCCGGGGATGTAGCCGTTGTGAGCGAGCGTGCGCAGGCAGATCCGGCAGATGCCGAACTTGCGGAACACCGCGCGGGGCCGCCCGCAGTTGCGGCACCGGGTGTATCCCCGGGTCTTGTACTTGGGAGTGCGCTGCTGGCGCACTCGTTGTGAGGTCTTGGCCATGAAATTCCAGTCTAGGCGGGGACGGCTTCGCCCTCGGTGATTGATTCGAAGTCCTTCGGACGCCCGTCGCGCGCGAACGGCATGCCAAGCGCCTCGAGGAGCGCGAAGGCCTCCGCGTCGGATCGGGCGCTGGTGGTGATCGTTACGTCGAGGCCACGAACCTGATCGACCGCGTCATAGTCGATCTCGGGGAAGATGATCTGCTCCCGGACACCCATGGAGTAGTTGCCACGGCCGTCGAAGGAGCGGGGATTCAGACCGCGGAAGTCGCGGATCCGCGGGATGGCGATCGAGACGAGGCGATCGAGGAACTCATACGCGCGCTCGTTGCGGAGCGTCACGACCAGGCCCACGGGCATCCCCTCGCGCAGCTTGAAGGCGGCGACGGACTTGCGCGCGCGCCGGACGTTGGGCTTCTGCCCGGCGATCGTCGCAAGCTGCTCCGTGGCGGCTTCGAGCATCTTGTTGTCCTGCTTGGCCTCGCCGACGCCCATGTTGAGCGTGATCTTCTCGAGCCTGGGGGTCTGCATGGACGAGGAGTAGCCGAACCGCCCGATCAGTTTCGGGCGTATCTCCTCGGCGTAGCGATCTTTGAGTCTGGCCATGATCAGTCGAGCTCCGTGCCTGAGCGCTTGGCGATGCGCAGCCGGGTGCCCTGCTCCGTGCGCTTCACGCTGATGCGCGTGGGCTTGTTGTCCTTGGGATCTGCCAGCGCCACGTTGGAGACGTGGATCGGCCCTTCCTTCTCCACGACGCCGACGGGGGCGTTCGGACGGCCGGGCTGTGCACGCTGGTGGCGCTTGACGATGTTCAGGCCCTCGACGAAGACCTTGTCCTTCTGACGGTCGACGCGAAGGATGCGGCCCGTCTTGCCCTTGTCCTTGCCGCTGATCACGACGACGGTGTCGTCAGTCCGAAGCTTCATGGCTAGAGCACCTCCGGCGCGAGCGAGACGATCCGCATGAAGTTACGGTCGCGCAGCTCGAGGGCCACAGGCCCGAAGATGAGCGTGCCGCGCGGGTTGTTGCCGGCGTCGATGATCACCGCGGCGTTCTCGTCGAAGGAGATGTAGGTGCCGTCGTCACGGCCGAACTCCTTCTTCGTACGGACCACGACCGCCTTGACCACCTCGCCCTTCTTGACCGTCCCGTTGGGGATGGCCTGCTTGACGGTGGCGGTGATCACGTCTCCGACGCCCGCGTAGCGACGGCGTGAGCCGCCCTGCACGCGGATGCAGAGGATCTCGCGGGCGCCCGTGTTGTCCGCGACGCGCAGTCGCGTCTCGTTCTGGATCATCGAGCCCGCTCCACGACTTCGACGAGACGCCAGCGCTTGGTGGCCGAGAGCGGACGTGACTCGATCAGGCGCACCGTGTCCCCGGCGCCCGCGTCGTTCGTCGCGTCATGCGCGTGCAACTTGGTCGAGGTCCGCATGATCTTGCCGTAGCGCCGGTGGCGCCGGGCGATGTCGATGCGCACCACGATGGTCTTGTCGGCCTTGTCGGAGACGACCACGCCCTGGCGGACCTTGGGCCGGCCGGGACCGTGCTCGTGCACCGGCGTCGGCTCCGCGGGCGGCGTGGCCGCGCGACGCTCGTCACGCTTGGTCTTCGCCCGTGCGCGGTACGCACGACGCTGAACGGCGTTGCGGCGCCGGCGCTCCAAGCGCAGGGCCTCGCGCTCTTCAATCGTCTTGGGGCCCGAGGGAGCGGCAGCGGTCGCGGCGCGGCGAGCCGCGCGGCGCTCCTTGGGCGGAAGCTGGGGCGCCTCCGAAGCGGCGGGCTCCGGCGTGCTGGCCGGGGCATCCGCACTCTCGACCGTGACGGTCTTGGTCTCGGGAAGGGTCTCGGGGACTTCTGGGGTGTCGTCAGCCATTGCGAGGATTCCTATGAGGTGGTGTGCTCGTGGAGCTCGAGGCCGCGCTGGTGTGCCACGGTGAGCGCTCGAGCGAGATTGCGCTTGGCGGTCCGTAGACCGGCGGTGTTGTCGAGCTCACCCGTCGCGTGCTGCATGCGCAGCCCGAAGACGTCGCGTCGCGTGGTCGCGATCTGCTCACGCAGGCGATCTTCGGAGAGGTCGTGGAGTTCTGTGGTCTTCATGGGTGTTGCAGGTCCTCGCGGACGACGAACTTGGTCTTGACGGGAAGCTTGTGGCCGGCCAGGCGCATGGCCTCACGCGCCAGGGGCTCCGGCACGCCGGCCAGCTCGAACATCACGCGGCCCGGCTTGACGACGGCGACCCAGCCCTCAGGGTTGCCCTTGCCCGAGCCCATGCGGGTCTCGGCCGGCTTCTTGGTGACCGGCTTGTCGGGATAGACGTTGATCCACACCTTGCCGCCACGCTTGATCTTGCGGGTCATGGCGATACGGGCGGCTTCGATCTGGCGGTTCGTCAGCCAGCCGCATTCGAGCGTCTTGAGCCCGTACTCGCCGAACTCGACGTTCGGCTGGGCACGGGAGAGCCCGGCCATCCGGCCGCGGTGCTGCTTGCGGTGTTTGACACGCTTGGGAGAGAGCATCAGCGCGAGATCCCGCCCGAGAGATCTGGGCGCGGAGCGCCGCGTCCGCCGCCCTGGCCGCCACGACCTCCGCCGCCACCGCCACGACCTCCGCCGCCGCCGCCACCGCCGAAGCCGCCTCCACC
>JACCYI010000354.1 GCA_013696535.1 Solirubrobacterales bacterium | reverse complement strand
ATCGTCCTCTCCGCGTCGATCGGCAAGAGCCAGGTCAACGTCTCACCCAAGCGCTTCGGTGCCGGCCCCGTGCACCTCGTGATCACGAACCAGACCGACGCCGCGCAGAAGATCACGTTCCAGACCGCCGGAAGCGTGGCGGGCTTCACGCAGCAGACCGGCCCGATCAACCCGAAGGACACCGCGACGCTGCAGGCCCAGCTCGAGCCGGGCAAGGTCACGGTGAAGGTGCAGGGGGAGGACATCGCCGCGGCGCGGCTCACCGTGGGTCCCGAGCGCAAGAGCGCCCAGGACGACCTGCTGCAGCCCTGAGCATCGCGCGCGGAACCGTCCGGAGCGCCCCTTAGCGTGACCCGGACGTGCGGACGCTCACCTCCCTCGATCCCGAGGCCATCGCCGAGCTGCGCGCCCGCGACGAGTTCTTCTGGGTCGATCTGCACACCACCGACGACGGGGTCGTCGAGCAGCTCGGCGAGCTCTTCGGCTTCAACGAGCTCGCCATGGAGGACTCGCGCGAGTTCGGCCAGCGCCCCAAGGTCGACGACTACGGCGACCACGTCCTGATCGTGTTCTTCGGAATGGACGCCGCCGAGCTCGTCGAGATCCACTGCTACGTCACCGGACAGGTCATCGTGACCCTGCGCCATGGGCACTGCGCGACGCTGGCGGCCGCGCATCAGCGCCTCGCACGGGTCGCCGCGCGCTCGGAGGAAGAGGCCGTCTACCGCGTGCTCGACTCGCTCACCGACTCCTTCTTCCCCGCGCTCGAGGCGCTCTCGGAGAAGATCGAGTCCCTCGAGGAGGAGGCGTTCGGCTCCGTAGATCCGGAGATCCGCTCGCGCATCTTCGACCTGCGCAAGCGCCTGGTCCACCTCCGCCACGTCGTCGTGCCCCAGCGCGACATGTTCGCCGCCGCCGGGGGCACGATCGATCGCCTCCCGGGCCTGGACATCGACGAGGCCCACGACTACTTCCGCGACATCCACGACCACCTCATGCAGATCTCCGACACCATCGACTCGAGCCGGGAGCTGCTGGCAGGGGCGCTCGACCTCCACGTGTCGGCCGTCGACCAGCGCGTCAACCAGGTCACCAAGCAGCTCACCCTGATCGCCACGATCTTCCTGCCGTTGACGTTCGTGACGGGCTTCTTCGGCCAGAACTTCGGCTGGATGGTCGATGGCATCACGACCGCTGCGGACTTCTTCGCCTTCGCGGTCGGCGGGCTGGTCGTGGCGGCCGCGGCGCTCGTCGTCTACTTCGTGCGCAGCGGGTTCTTCGACGAGTAGCTACTAGGATCGCGCTCCCGATGGCAGTGGATCTCACAGACGTCACGCGCGTGGTCACCGAGCCGGGCGAGCTCCCGAAGTCGATGGCGGCCTGGGTGATCCGGCCCGAGCGCTTCGGCGAGCCGCGCGACGCCTTCCAGCTCGAGGAGGTGGACGTCCCCGGGCCCGCCGCCTTCGAGGTCATCGTCCGCGTCATGGCCGCCGGCGTGAACTACAACAACGTCTGGGCCGCGCTCGGCGAGCCCGTCTCGGTCATGAAGTACGGCGACCACCCGGAGTTCGGGCACCACATCGGCGGTTCGGATGCCGCGGGTGTCGTGTGGAAGGTCGGTCCGGGCGTCACGCGCTGGGCCCCCGGCGACGAGGTCGTCGTCCACTGCAACCAGGCCTCCTACGAGGACGTCGAGGTCCACGGGCTCGACCCCATGGCCGCCCCCTCCCAGAGGATCTGGGGCTATGAGACGACGTGGGGCTCGTTCGCGCAGTTCACGAAGGTCCAGGCCCAGCAGCTGCTGCCCAAGCCGCCCGCACTGAGCTGGGAAGAGGCCGCCTCCTATGGGCTGGTGTACTTCACCGCCTGGCGCATGCTCATCACCCGCGCGCAGATCCGGGCTGGCTCCAAGGTCCTGATCTGGGGCGCCGCAGGGGGCCTGGGCGTCTTCGCCACCCAGATCTGCAAGGCCGCCGGCGCAACGTCCGTCGGCGTCGTCTCCAACCCGGAGAAGGGCGCCCTGGTCGAGCAGCTCGGCGCCGCAGGCCACATCGACCGCAACGAGTTCAGCGGGATGATGCGCAAGGGAGGCGAGACGCCCGAGGAGGAGAAGGCGCGCTTCAAGGTCTCCCGCGCGTTCGGAGCTCGCGTGCGCGCGCTGCTGGGCGACGCGCCCGACGTCGTCTTCGAGCACGTCGGGCAGCAGACGTTCCCCACCTCGGTCCTGACGGTCAAGCCGTTCGGGAAGGTCGTGATCTGCGCGGGCACCACGGGGTTCAACCTCGACTTCGACGTCCGCTACCTGTGGATGAAGCAGAAGGAGATCCTGGGCTCCCACTTCGCCAACGCCTACGAGTGCACGAAGGCCAACGAGCTCATCGAGAGCGGGCAGATCCGTCCGGTCCTCTGGCGCACGCTGAGCTTCGACGGCGTCGCCGAGGCCCACCAGCTGATGCGCGACAACAAGCACTCGGGCAAGATCGCCATCCTCGTCGGCGCCGCCGAGGAGGGCCTAGGCCGCTCGGCCGAAGGTCCCGGCGCCATCCACGCCGAAGTCGGAGCCTGAACGATGAACTACTCCGTCCACGTCCCCTGGTACGCCACGGGCTTCCGCGCCGACAAGCTGGAAGCCGCCCTGAGCGAGATCGCCCCGATCGCCCTGCGTTACGGCGCGAGCCACTACGCGGTCTACCGCTCCCACGACGACCGCTACCGCTTCGTGCAGATCTCGGACTTCGCGCGCAAGCAGGACTGGGTCGCCTACTGGGAGGGCCCCGAGTTCATCCGCTTCAGGACCGTGCACCAGAGCTGGTTTCAGGTGCCGATCCTCTACGCCGCCCAGGACCTCACCGCCGAGGGCGCGCTGCCGGGGGCCGTCGACGTCGGCGACATCGACACGGTGGCGTAGGCCGCCAGAGCCGGGCGCGACCCGGCCGGCGTCAGGCCGATTCGAGCGGGGCCATGGTCAGCCCCTCGTCGCGCAGCAGCTCCCAGTAGTGCTCTGCGAGCTCCTTGTGCCCGGTCCACACGATCGCCAGCCCCGCGCGGTGGATGCGCTCGGCGATCGCGTAGCCGCCGTTGAGGTCGACGCCCGGGACGTGACGGGCCAGCGCGGCTGCCACGCCCTCGAACGTGTTGTGGTTGTCGTTGACCACGATCACGTTCCAGGACGGACCCAGGCCGGTTCCCGGACCACCGACGCGGGGCTTCTCGATCGTCTGGCTCACTGGCTCTCGAACCTATCCCCGCGCTTGCTCCAGTACCGGGCCAGCCCCGCGTGGAGCGTCTCGGGCGGGTTGGCCCGCTCGTAGGCGGCCTTGGAGAGCGGGCCGCTCGTGCGCTCGTCGATCCACCCGCGGACGGCCGTCGCGTAGGTGTTCTCGTTGGTGTCGCGGGCCAGCGCGGCGAACTCGTCCATGGTGCCACCCAGGGACTCGAGCTGGCTGGCGACATCCCAGAAGCGCCCGAAGTGGGTGATCGCGAGCGCCTTGGGCTCCCAGGCCACGAGGCGCCGGATGGACTCGTGCCAGGCGTCGACGTCGACGTCCGGCGGCGGCGTCGGCGGGAACACTGGGCCGTCGAGGATGCGGACGCCGGCGACATCGCCGCAGAACGCGGTCGCGCTGGCGCCGTGCAGGTAGGCGACGTGGTGGCGCGCGTGACCGGGCGTGTAGGCGACCTCCCAGCCGTCGATGGACTCGTCGCCCGCGAGGATGCGCACGCGCGCCTCGGGCACGGGGACCACGGCGCCCCAGAGGCGGTCGAAGTCCTCGCCGTAGATCCGGCGGGCGCTCTTGACCAGACGCCCCGGGTCGATCAGGTGCGGCGCGCCGACCTCGTGGACCCACACCTCCGCGCCGGGGAAGCGCTCGAGCAGCCGGCCGGTCGCCCCGGCGTGGTCGAAGTGGATGTGGGTGAGCAGGATCCGCTCGGGCGACCAGCCGGCCGGCAGCCCCGCCAGCAGCGTCTCGATCGTGGACTCCGGGCCCGGATCGACCAGCCAACCCTCGTCCGGGGCGACGAAGCAGCAGATCGCCCGCGGCACACCGCAGTGCTCGAGGTCGATCTCGATCATCCCGTCCTCGTCGGCCATGCGCGGCAGGGTATTGAAGGCCGCGCTCCGTAGAATCCGCCCCATGAGCCACCGCCTGGCAGAGCGCGACCGGCCCTGGATGATGCGGACCTACGCCGGTCACTCCACGGCGGAGAAGTCCAACGCGCTGTATCGCTCGAACCTCGAGAAGGGGCAGACCGGGCTGTCGGTGGCCTTCGACCTGCCGACCCAGACGGGCTACGACGCCGATCACGAGCTCGCTCGCGGCGAGGTGGGCAAGGTCGGCGTGCCGGTCGCCCATCGCGGCGACATGCGCACGCTCATGGACGGCATCCCGCTGGACGCCATGAACACGTCGATGACGATCAACGCCACGGCGGCCTGGCTGCTGGCGCTCTACGTGGTGGCCGCCGAGGAGCGGGGCGTGGACGCCGCCGCGCTCTCGGGCACGACCCAGAACGACATCATCAAGGAGTTCCTGGCCCGCGGCACCTACGCGTTCCCGCCCGGCCCGAGCATGCGGCTGATCGCCGACATGATCGCTTACACGGTCGAGGAGATCCCCAGGTGGAACCCGATCAACATCTGCTCCTACCACCTGCAGGAGGCGGGCGCGACGCCCGTGCAGGAGATCGCCTACGCCATGGCCAACGCGCAGGCCGTCCTGGACGCCGTCCGCGAGCGGGTGCCGCAGGAGCGCATGGGCGCGGTGTTCGGACGCATCTCCTTCTTCGTCAACGCGGGGGTCCGCTTCGTCGAGGAGCACGCCAAGCTGCGGGCGATGGGCGTGCTGTGGGAGGAGCTCGGCCGCGAGCGCTACGGCGTCACCGACCCCAAGCACCTGCGCTTCCGCTACGGCGTGCAGGTCAACTCACTCGGCCTGACCGAGAGCCAGCCCGAGAACAACGTGCAGCGCATCGTGCTCGAGGCGCTGGCGGTGACCCTGGGCCGCGACGCCCGCGCGCGGGCCGTGCAGCTGCCCGCCTGGAACGAGGCGCTCGGCCTGCCGCGCCCGTGGGATCAGCAGTGGTCGCTGCGTATCCAGCAGATTCTCGCCTTCGAGACCGACC
>JACCYI010000329.1 GCA_013696535.1 Solirubrobacterales bacterium | reverse complement strand
ACAGACCACCGCGTGGATGCCACGCGCCGAAGGCGTGCTCGACGTAGCCCGCCACCGCCAGGGCGGCCGGCGCCCGCCGCGGGTCGGCGCCGGCGTAGGTAGCGAATCGCTCGATGATCATCCGCAGCCGGGGGTCGCGAACGGTGGCGGCGGCCAGGCCGCGCAGAGTCCACCACGGCCGCACACGGAGGAGGTCGCGTGGATCGGGCGGCGCACCGCTCGGAGAGGGACGCCGCGGCGGCCAGGGTGGGGGGCCCGTGAGAAACGGCACCGACGCCCGCCACATCTGCCCGCAGATCCCCAGGAACCGGATCCAGTCGGCGCCCGCCCCGGGTGACCACGCCTCGAGCGCCTCCATCGCCTGCGGCAGGTCGGCGGACAGATCGAGCCGGCTGCCGTCAGCGAAGTGGTAACGCGTCACCGGCTCCACGCGCAGCAGCTCGAGCTCGTCCTCGAGCGGGGCGCCCGTCTGCTCGAAGAGGTCGCGCAGCACCCACGGCATGGTCAGCAGCGACGGCCCTGAGTCCCACGCGAAGCCGTCGCGCTCCACCCGCCCGCACTTGCCGCCGGGAGCGTCGGCCGCTTCGAAGACGACGACCGAGTGGCCGGCGTGCGCGAGCCGGACTCCGGCCGCCAATCCGCCGATCCCGGCGCCGATGACCGCGATCTCCATGCCTCCAGTGTGGCGGTCGGGTGAGGTTCCGCCGCGCCGAGCCGGTCTGAGGCGTCCACTCGCCCGTAGAAGGATCGAGATGTCAACCGAGCCTAAGGCCGTCGACGCCCGCTCCGCGCCGGCGCTGCAGATGCCGGGCGAGCTGCGCTTCGCGCGCATGTCAGGCTCGTCCATCGCCGCGCCCGGAGCCCTCGGGTGGGTGACGGACTTCCTCAACTCGGCCTACTTCGCGCGACCCGGCGACGAGCGCGACGTGGACGATCTCCGCCTCGCCTTCACCCTGCTCACCACGGTATGGGCTCGCCGGCCGGAACGCAGGCTCCGCGCCTCAGACGTGAGCGGCTTCCATCGCGCCTTCGGGCGGCGACGGCTCCGTTCGCGACCTCGCCTGACGCTCGGGCGGGACGATCTGCTCGAAGGTGGCGCGGTTATGCTCGGCGACTGGTTCGCCGAGACGGCGGACGCCCCCGCGCTGCGAGCGCACGGCATCGCGTTCGCGACGCTGGAGGACCGCGACGCCTTCGATCCGGCGCTGCGCCTCGGCCACGCCGCACTCGGTCGTCTTACGCCGCCCGTCGCTCCATCGGCTTCTCAGGCTTGGCACACGTATCCGGCCGTGCCGGTTCCTGACCCGAACGGCGCGATGGCCTTCCTGTCCGATCCTGCGAGGTGGCCGGACGCCGGGACCGAGGGCGGGCGCTTCACGGCTCTGCGGCGGGGCGGACTCCTGGGCCAGACCTTCGAGATCGAGGTCAACGCCCGCCCGGCGCCCCAGCTCCCCATCTTCACCCGTGGCTACGTGACGTGCACCGGCGTCCGTGAGCCGGGCCCTGAGCTCGAGCGCTGGGCCGACGGGCTCAACGCGGCGGTTCGCGCGAGCGACCCAGGCGGTCCGGTGCCCGTGCCGGACGACGCCTCGCCGCTGCTCGCCGTCGAGCTGACCACCCATGAGGGCCACTTCCTCGGCCGCGCGATCAGCCGACTCGTGGTGTTCGCGGATGCCTCGGGCGCTTGGGTCCGCGACGTCGGATCGTGGGATCCCCTGCCGTGGTACCTCGCTCAGGCGTACGCGATGGCCGGCCGCCGCGCGCAGGCGTCGTTCTGGGGAGCGGGGCCCGAGGCAGCGAGCATGCTGGCCCGCATCGCCCGGCTTTCGGCCGCTTAGCGCAGTCGAACCCGCAACGCCGGAACGGCAAAGACGCCCATCGCCGCGGCGCCCCCGGCGGCCGTGACCGGTCGCTTCCAGAGGACGGCGTTCGCGAAGGCCTCTCCGAACCACGTCCATACGTAGAGCGCGAGCGCCCCGTCGCCCTCGCCGTCCCGCAGGGGGTCGTCGTCCGGATCGAGCGCGGACCAGACGGCGAAGACCCCCAGGCCCGTGGCGAACCAGCCGAGGAAGTTGGACGCCGGGATACCTTCGTACCGCCCGCCCTCCGGCCAGCTCCAGTACCCCTCCCGAGCCATGCGCGGGTCCAGGAAGACGTCCCAGGCGGTCAGCGCCGCGGCGGCGACCGGGATCCGCATCAGGGGCCGGCGGCCGGCGATCAGCCCGCCGACGACCCAGGCCGGACGACTCATCATCGCCCACGCCGCGGCAGCGAGAAGCGGCACGCCGCCCACCTTGGGCCCGAGCTTCGCGCTGTACGTGTAGTGGCCGAAGGGCTTGCCGGTGGCCACCCCGGAGAGCTCGACGACGAAGCCGAGCGTTCCGGCGGCCGCGATCGGCGTGATTCCGCGTCGTGCCCCGCGCGCCCCGGCC
>JACCYI010000275.1 GCA_013696535.1 Solirubrobacterales bacterium | reverse complement strand
ACTGGCGCCCGGCCGGGAGGGACGATCGCGCGCATCACGGTCCAGTGTGCCCGCTCGGCGTCCATCCTCTTGCTCCCGGCCGGTGAAGGTCGCGTTGGGCTGTGTTGGGCGCAACCCGCGCCCGAGGTCAGGAGTCGAAGTCGCGGCGTAGCCGCTCGAGCAGCGTCCGGGCCAGCAGCTGCGCTCCCGCGAGGTTGAGGTGGATGCCGTCGGACTCGCGGACGAGCGTGCTGCGCCCGGCGACGGGCATCGAGTCGCGGTAGCGCCCGCCCGGTGTGAAGATCGGCACCGTATCGACGACGCTCACCTGGCCGGGCCAAGGCTGGGCGGCCACCGCGATCGCCGCGTTGACGACGTTCGAGATCCTCGCGTGATCGGCATCCCGGGGCGTCATCACCGTCACCCAGTAGACGTGGGCGCGGCCGCCCTGGCGGTAGGTGTCGATCATCCGCCGCGCCCGGTTGGCGTAGATCGCCGCCCACCGCGCGCCGCAGCAGGCCTGCTCGTGTCCGGCCGGGTCCTTCATCTCAAAGCCCTCGTTGGCGCCGATGAAGACGACCACGGCATCGGGATGGTGCTTCGCGGTCTGGGTGGCCGAGAGCTTGCCCCAGTCGACGAGCTCGGTCTTGGAGATGCCAGTGCCCAGGTGCGGATCGCGGATGACCTGGGCGCTTCCCGCCAGCGTGCGCCCGAGCTCTTGGTCCAGCGGCGTGGAGAGCGAGTCGCCCGTCACCAGCACGGTCTCCAGCGGCTTCTTCGCCGCCGGCTGGGCGCCGAGCGACTCCGGCGTGAAGGCATCGGGGGTGACGACCGGGACCTGGGGGCTGGAGACGGTCGCGCCCCCGGACCCGGCGTCGAAGCCCGCCGAGTCGTCGAGCGCCTGGTCGGGTGAGAGGCCGGAGGTGACCTTGGCGGCGGCGCTCTGCAGCGGCAGCTGGGCGGCGAGCCAGCCCGCGGGCCTGCTGATCGCGAGCACGACGTCGCGCTGGGGACCCGGCCCGAGCTTCTCGCCGGTGCCTTTGAGCGAACGGCCTTGGAACAGGACGAGAACGAACACGGCCACGAAGACGGCGATGAGCGCGTCGCGGGCCTGGAAGCGCCGCGCGTTCGCGTCGAAGCGGTCCATCAGGCTGTCGTCGGTCATCGGGTGGTCCTCGTTCAGAAGCGGAAGTAGATGAACGGTGCCACGCCCTGGCTCGACAGCGTCGCACTCACGAGCACCACCAGGAGCGCGAACGCCACGCCGAGCGTCACTGGGCGCAGGCGCTCCAGGCGCAGCTGGAGTTGGCCGAGGCGCGGAGCGGGCACGAGCTGCAGCCCGACCGTCACGACGATCGCCAGGACGACCGGGAAGGTGGCGAGCGTCGCGGAGCCTGGCGTGACCAGCCGCTCCATGAAGGTCCCGACGGAGGCGAGGTCCTGGCTGCGGAAGAGGATCCACCCGAACACGATGGCGTGGAAGGTGACCACCCAGCGCAGCCAGGCGGGCGTGGGCAGGCGCCCGCCGATGACGCGCTCGAGGACGAGCATCGCGCCATGGAACGTCCCCCACAGCACGAAGGTCCACGCGGCCCCGTGCCAGAGGCCGCCGAGGACCATCGTGAGCATCAGGTTGCGGTAGGTGAACAGCTTGCTGCCGCGGTTGCCGCCCAGCGGGATGTAGAGGAAGTCGCGCAGGAAGCGCGAGAGCGTCATGTGCCAGCGCCGCCAGAAGTCCGAGAAGCCGGTGGCGCGGTAGGGGCTTCGGAAGTTCTGGGGGAAGACGTAGCCCATAAGCAGCGCCAGGCCGATGGCCATGTCGGTGTAGCCCGAGAAGTCGCAGTAGATCTGGGCGGTGTAGGCGTAGGCGGCCAGCAGCACATCGGGCGCCGCGTAGGCCTCCGGCACCCCGAAGACCGGGTCGACGATCGCGCGGGCCAGGAAGTCGGCGATCACGAGCTTCTTGACCAGGCCCAGGGCGATCAGCGCCACGCCCGCGCCCACCGCCACGCGACGTGGGTCCCGGGGGTGGGTGAGCTGGGGCAGGAACTCGCTCGCGCGGACGATCGGCCCGGCCACGAGGTGGGGGAAGAAGCTTAGGTAGACCGCGACGTCGAGGGCCGGCGAGGGAGCCACGTTGCGCCGATGGACGTCGACGACGTAGGAGATCGCCTGGAAGGTGAAGAAGCTGATGCCGACCGGCAACGCGATGGTGACCAGCGGCAGCGGCATCCCGAGGCCGGTGCGGTCGAGCAGCCCGCCGATGTCCTGCACGAAGAAGCCGTAGTACTTGAAGACGCCGAGGATCAGCAGGTCGCCCGCGACGGCGCCCACGACCAGGCGGTGGCGACGGCGTGGGTCGCCGGAGCCGGCGATGAGCCGCGCCGCGAGCTGGTTGGCGACTGTGATGCCTGCCAGCAGGAGCGCGAAGCGCCAGTCGGCCGCTGCGTAGAAGACGTAGCTGGCCAGCACGATGAACGCCTTCCACAGCTGCTGGCGGGGCATCAGCAGCCACGACAGCGTCAGGACGATCGGGAAGAAGATCGCGAACTGGACGGTGGGAAACAGCATCAGCGAGAGCGGCGGAACCTATCGGTCCCCTAACGTCCTGCGCCCGGACATGGATGCGCTTCCCATCGCCGGCGCGCTGCGGACGCCGGCGCGCCGCCTCGCCCTCATCGCCTTGCTCGTCGGCGCGCTGATCGCCGCCCACGCCGCGCCGGCGGACGCCGTCGCCT
>JACCYI010000271.1 GCA_013696535.1 Solirubrobacterales bacterium | reverse complement strand
CGGCGGGCCTCCGCGACCGGCGCGATGATTGCCGAGAAGCAGAACTGCCGGACCCGAAGATGACGCGCTTCATAGCTGCCAGGCCGGCGCACCGGCGAGCGCGCGCAACCAAACCTGGACTCGCCTGGCCGGCGGTCTCTGAGGTACCGCTACGGGGATTCGAACCCCGGTTTCCGCCGTGAGAGGGCGGCGTCCTAGTCCCCTGGACGATAGCGGCGCGAACGGCTGATTAAGGTAGCAAAGGAGCTGACCGTGAGGGTGCGAGCGCGGTGCCCGTCAGCGGCAGAAGCGCTACTCTGCCGGTCCCGCGGATGTGGCGGAATTGGTAGACGCGCGGCGTTCAGGTCGCCGTGAACGTAAGTTCGTGGAGGTTCGAGTCCTCTCATCCGCATGAGTCGCCCAGACACACGGCCTTGCCGCACCCCACCGCCGCGGGAGGAGTGCGAGAATGACCTCCACTGCCTGACGATCCCGCCCGTCCAGCGCTCAGAGCCTCCGACGCCGATCGCGAGCGCGTCGCCAAGGTCCTGAACCACCACTCCACGGCCGGGCGCCTGACCGTCGACGAGTTGTCAGACCGCACGGACCTCGCGTATGCGGCCACCACCCTGGCCGAGCTGGAGCGATTGGTCGCGGACCTGCCCATCGACCCGGGCGACCAACCCGAGGTGCCGATGCCCGAGGAAGCGCAGGTGCGCCGAGATTTCCGCGGCCACCTCACGACGTACCGGCTGGTCGTGTTCCTCCTCTCGTGATCTGGATCCTGACGGGCGTTGGATACTTCTGGCCTGTCTGGCCGGCGCTCGGTCTGGGAGTCGGGATAGCCGTCGACTTTCTTGGCACACGCGGGAGGAGATCGAGTAGAGCCGCTCTGCGTCTCCTGAGGCACGCCGCGCGGTGGCGGCACGAAGCACCGAGCGCCGTAGACGAGACAGGCACGGCAGTCCGAGGCATGGGCTGCCGACCCCTCCCAGCTCCCCCGCGACCGTAACCTGACAAGCACCGGCCTCCGCCGGTGTCTGCAAGACATCGTGCAGGATGCAGGACTTTCCGCTGCTAGAACGACGCCTTCGAAGACGCCGAATCGTCGCGCTTCCGAGCGTGCCGAACGGGGGAACCATTGCGGCCGGAGGAGGTCGTGGGGCGAATCGCCGCCGCCAGGCGGTGTAGCGCAGTCACCGCGCGAGCCCGTCAGCTCACCTCGTAGGCGTCGTGACTTGCGACGAGAAGGATCGACTCAGAAGTGTTCACCCAACCCCTCCGGAGCGGATTGCGCGCGAGCCTGTTCGTCCTGACGGCCGTCAGCTTTGCGCTACCAGCCTCCGGCGCGCAAGCCAAACCGCTCGAGCGCGGCGTGGAGGGCAAGCGCGTCGCGAAGCTCCAGCGCGCACTCGGGCTCCCCGCCGACCGGGTCTTCGGTCCCGCCACCGTGCGTGCCGTCAAGCGCTTCCAGCGTCGTCGTGGGCTCACCGCCGACGGCGTCGTGGGACGGGCCACATGGCGAGCCATCTTCCGCCGCCACAGCACTCGCCGGTCGGACCGCCGCGGCTCGCCGAAGCGGGCGACTGCGCGCGGCCGCGTGGCTCTACTGCAACGTGAGCTCGGGCTCGCCGCCGACGGCGTCTTCGGGCCCGCGACCTTTCGCGCACTCAAGCGCTTTCAGCGGCGTCGAGGCTTGACGACAGATGGCGTCGCTGGGCCATCGACGTGGCGAGCCCTGGGCCATCCACGAATCCGCAGGGTCCTCAAGCGGCGCCGGCCGCCGCGTTCGCGCTCCTCCATGCCGCGGACCGTGCGCCGGGTGATAGCGGCGGGCAACCGGATCGCCCATGCCCCGTATCGCTATGGCGGCGGGCACGCGTCCTTTAGGGATTCGGGCTATGACTGCTCGGGCTCGGTCTCTTACGCTCTCCACGGCGGCGGGCTGCTTCGCAGGCCACTGGCTTCGGGCAGCTTCATGAGCTGGGGCTCGAGCGGGCGGGGCCGGTGGATCACGATCTACGCCAAGCCCGGTCACATGTACATGGTCGTCCGCGGACGCCGGTACGACACGAGCGGTCGAGGCGCGACGGGGTCGCGCTGGCAGTGGACCCGGCGGTCCACCGCGGGTTATACGGTGCGCCACCCCGCCGGCTTGTAACAGATCGAAGCCGTCGGCGAGGCTACCCTGGGGACAGTCGTGCCGCCGGCTTCGAGCTCGCCTGACCCGCCCGATCGGACGGCCGGGTGATACTTCCGCTGCTCAGCGAGGTCACTTCGGAGCGGCGGACCCAGATCGGCTCGTCGCGACTTGGATCATGGACACACAGCATCCGGTCGGCCTCCGTACCGGAGTCTGATCCCATCGCGTAGACGAAGCCTTGGAACGCGCCGATCTCATCTCGGTCGGTCGAGCCCTCCGCATAGACGTTGCTGCTGTGTCCCCACACGGGATACGCGCTCTCGCGCTGCCGGCGCCGACGGGCTCGGCGGACCCGCAGGAAGATCAGGATGTCGACTACGAGCAACAAGACGATCAGTAGGACGATCCAGATCGAGCTCGACGAACGGCCGTCGTCACCTCCGCCGTTGCCGGTCGCCTGCGCCGCCGGTGCCTGCGTCGGAGACGGTGACACCGTGGGGGCCGGCACCTTGGTCGTCGGTGTCTGCAGCGTCTCGGACTTCGGTTGAGCGCGTGGCTTGACGCGCCCATCCGCATCTGTGAGGCCCCCGCCCTGACCCCCGGGAACGGGACTACCGTCCTCGAGGGGGAACTCGTCCCACAGGTCGCCGACGCCGGTATCGGCGGGTGCCTGCGCAAGCGGCGGGCCTGACCCTCGAGCCGACGCGGCACCCATCATGAACAGCATCGCGAAGATCAGAAGCGTCGCTGTCAGTGGCACTCGCCTCATGTGATGGTCACCGGCGTTCCGACGGGCATGAGTCTTCCCAGTTTCAGGATCGCCTCGTTGGCCATGCGGACGCACCCGTGTGAGACGCGCCCGGGCAGGATCTCGGGCTGGTCGGTGCCGTGGATCCCGACGAAGCCGCCGGCCGGCCAGTCGGTCAGGACCGCCGAGCGCGCGCTCGTACCGAACGCGAGGGGTCCGTAGAACGGGCTCTTGTAGCTCGTGAGCTTCACACGGATGTAGAAGCGCCCCGCCGGTGTCGGCCATTGCGGGCGACCGACCCCCACGCCGGTGCTGAAGATCCGCCTGTCGCCCTTGAACAGCTCCGCCTTGAGCCGGCGCCGGTCAACGACGAGACGGGTGTCGACGGTTCGATATCCGCCCAGGGCCCGTCGTGGCACCCAACCCGTCGAGTTGTTGGGGAGTACGGGCAGTCTGACCCGGACCCATAGAGCCCCGGAGAGTCGCTTCGCCCGGCCGAGCACCGTCACGAGATTGGAGGTCCCTTCGGGCGTCGTGGCGGACAAGGAGGCGACGTGTCGGCCACCAGGAGTCCGGCGAGCCACCGCTGATCGCTCTACCGTCGCCCACCGTGACACGCCGGCGGCCTCGAGTGGCGTCGGTTCGGGGATCGTGAAGGCTGCCTTGGGACCGGCCGGCAGCACACGCTCGCGAGAGCCTGAGGCAGGCGGCGAAGGAGAAGAGGAGGATGAAGTCTGGGTCACGGTGAGGACGAGGGCGAAGGTGACTGCGACCACGAGGGACAGCGCCGCCGCGGCGGCGAGACGACGTGACCGCCCCGTCACCCTGTGTATCGCGGGCTCCTCTTGCCCGTCGTCCTGGCTCCAGAGGAGACAAAGCGCGTGGCGCGGACGAGTTTGAGGACCTCCGACTTGGGACGCGGCTCGTCAAAGGCACGCGCCGCCGGCTCACGTCCGGCGATCCGGCGAATCCAACTCGCGTGCCGCGCTTCGACCGAGAGGATGCCGAGCGCCGCCACGAGATACGGCTTTGACTCGATGCGCGGCGCCTGACCGGCGTACGCTGCGACGCTCAAGTCCTCGAAGGCGACCGCAGTGCGGCGGAACGCACCGGGGCTCTCCGTGACTCCACGGAAGTTGAAGGACGGCCGCTTGACCGCGTCACGACCGAGCACGCCGCGCAAGGCCTTGACGTGGGACCGCTCATGAGCGCCCACGACCCGGGCCTGGCGGGCGGTCTGGCCCTTGAGGGTCTTGAGGCGCTCGGCTTCTGAGTAGAAGTCGGCTTGCAGGTATTCGAGGACCAGGGCGTAGTTGAGGATCGACTTGTCGATCTTTCCAACCTTCGCTTGCGCCGGCGAGGCAGCCGCCGACAATCCGCTCAACAGGACGCCGCTGCCGAGCACCGCCTTGCGCAGGAAGTCGGCCCGGGAGTCGCCCCACACCTGTCCGACGGCTTCGGCGATGGCACCGTCCTGATCGAGCTCTCCGAACTCGAGGTCCTTCAAGCTGTCATCCGTGAACTCAGTTGCCATTTCGCTCAAGCCTTTCAGGCGGACTTCACGAAGCCGGTCTTCTCGACAGCCGCCCGGACGTCGGCCTCCGAGCTCGGCTTGTCCGTCGGCCGGGGTGCCGGATTCTCACCGGCCAGATCGCGCGCCCATGCGGTATGCCTGGCTTCCACCGACACGATCTTGGCGGCGTCGCGAAGCGTCCCGGCGCTCAGATTGACCGCGGCTCCCGTATATGCGCTCAAGCCGGTCTCTTCGAGCGCGATGGCGTTCTCCAGGAACTTGTCCGCATCGCTCGTGGCGTCTCCGAAGTCGAAGGCGGCGGATTTGGCGGCTCCCTGGCCCAGCGCCTTGCGCAGATAAGCGACGTGCTCACGCTCATGGCCACCGACCACCCGCGCGAACTCGCGCATCTCTCCTTCGAGCTTTCCCTCTTTGAGCGCCTGCTCGTAGAAGGCGGCTTGCAGATCCTCCAGCTCGAGGAGGTACTTGAGCGTCTGCTCATCCTGCCCTGCGGAGGTTGCCGAAGCCGCCGGTGACGGAACGCCCCCAACCGCGACTGCCCCGCCCAACAGCGCTCCGCCTAAGAGGGCGACTCGACCGAACAGCCGAGCGCGCGTCAGCCCGGTGACAACCGACCGATCGTCCGTGATTGGATAATCGTCCATAAAGTGGGATTCTACCCCAAGCATCCGGATACGACGCCGACTTCGCCGGAACCGGGGCGGTGTCCTGTTCAGCAGATCGAGCTGCGTCAGGCGAACACATCCATCGTGCTCCCGCCCAATCGAGCTGCGCCACTCAGATGGCTGGATGCTTCCCTAGGCAAACGCCGATGAAGAGTAGCGTCCGGCCCATGGACGCTCACCGGCTCCGCGAGCTCGAAGCGGAGGCCCGTCACGCGCGGGAGCGCTACGACCTCTACCGCGCCAAGATGTACGGGCCCCGGCCAACCGACCCCGCCGAGTTCCGCGAGCTCGAGCGCCACTACCACGCGGCCGTGGAAAGGCTTCGCAACGCCCAGGCCCAGGGCGGCGCAAGCACCTAGGACTGCGGCGGCGGGGGGATGGGGGCCGACGCGAGCGCGCGGGCCACGGCGAGCAGGTTCTGCGCGCACGTTCTGGCGGTGGAGATCGTCCAGTCCCGCTCCTGGGTGGTGAGCCATTCCTCCTCGCCCGGCCCTGGTCCCTTGTTCCAGTAGGTCCAGTTCTGACCCGGCAGCGTGTATCCGATGTCGTTGAGCGCTCCGTTGACTTCCGCGATCACGTGGTGCGCGCCGTCCTCGTTGCCGACGACGACGACGCCCGCCACGCGGTTGTAGGCGACGGGGGTCTTGCCATCCTCGCGCGTCTCGGAGAGAAAGGCGTCCATGCGCTCGAGCGCCTGCTTGGAGACGCTCGAGGGTTGCCCGAGCCAGGTCGGAACCGCCATCACGAGGATGTCAGCGCCCAGGATGCGCGTGCGGATCTCGGGCCACTCGTCTCCGTCGGTCACCGCTTCAGAGATGACCCCCGGGTCCACCCTATGGTCGGCGAGCCGGATCTCGTCGGTTTGAACACCTTCCTCACGCAAGGCGGACATGACGACCTCGCCGAGCGATCCGGCGTTTGACTCGTCCGGGGAGCGTTTCAAGGTGCAGTTGAGCAGGAGCGCGCGCATCGGGCCATCGTAGGCGTGGGAAGAGACGCGAATACCTCCAGTTCGCCGGCGGCCGAACCGGGGTAGGCGCCGCCTCTCACCGAGATCCCGCCGAACCGCAGAGGACGAGCACACATGAAGGCAGTCGCCTGGCACGGAACGCATGACGTCCGCGTCGACACGGTCCCGGACCCGACGATCGAGCAGCCGACGGACGCGATCATTCGCGTCACCTCGTCGGGCGTGTGCGGTTCGGATCCATCTCTACGAGGTGCTGGGTCCCTACCTCGACGCGGGAGACATCCTCGGCCACGAGCCGATGGGGATCGTCGAGGAAGTGGGTGCACAGGTGAGCGACATCAGGCCGGGTGACCGCGTGGTCATCCCCTTCAACATCTCCTGCGGGCACTGCTTCATGTGCGACAAGGGCCTCATGTCGCAGTGCGAGACCACCCAGGTCCGCGAGTACGACACGGGCGCGGCCTTCCTCGGCTACACGAAGCTCTACGGCCAGGTTCCGGGTGGGCAGGCTGAGTTCCTGCGCGTCCCACAGGCACACTTCGGCCCGATCAAGGTTCCCGTGGGACCCTCCGACGACCGCTTCGTCTTTCTCTCCGACGTGCTTCCCACCGCGTGGCAAGCCGTCGAGTACGCCGACGTTCCAGCCGGCGGCAGCGTCCTCGTGCTCGGCCTCGGCCCGATCGGAGAGATGTGCTGCCGGATCGCGCAGCACCGCGGTGTGGAGCACGTCATGGCGATCGACCTGGTGCCCGAGCGCCTGGAGCGCGCGCGCAGTCACGGAGTTCAGGCGATCGATCTGACCGAGCACGACGACCTGGCCGAGGTCGTCCGTGAGCAGACCAGCGGCCGCGGGCCCGATTCGGTCATCGATGCCGTCGGGATGGAGGCGCACGGCGCCCCGGTCGGCAAGCTCGCCCAACGCCTCACCGGGTTCCTCCCCGACGCGATCGCGCGGAAGGCGATCGAGACAGCCGGCATCGACCGTATGAGCGCCCTGCATCTGGCGATCGAGCTCGTCCAGCGTGGCGGCACGATCTCCCTCTCAGGCGTCTACGGCGGAGCCGCGAGCCCGATGCCGCTCATCCAGATGTTCGACAAGCAGATCAACCTGCGCATGGGCCAGGCGAACGTCAAGCGCTGGGTCGACACGATCATGCCGCTGCTCACGGGCGACGACGACCCGCTCGGGGTCGAGAGCTTCGCAACCCATCATCTGCCGCTGGACCAGGCCCCGCGGGCCTATGAGATCTTCCAGAAGAAGCAGGACAACGCCTTCAAGATCCTGCTCAAGCCCTGAGACCGGAAACGCCGGTGGCTCAGCCGAGGCGCGCCGCGCTCTCGGCTGCCGCGTCGGCGAGCTGCTCCACGACCACCTCGAACTGCCGGAAATCGTCGGCGGTCTCGCCGTAGGAGCCCGAGGAATAGCGAGCGTAGACGCCTTCGAGGATGGCAGCGAGCTTCCAGTAGCCGAGCGCCACGTAGAAGTCGAGCTCCGACAGATCGCGACCGGTCTTGAGCGCGTACCGGGCGGCCATATCGCTACGGCTCGGAAAGCCGGGAGCCAGCGTCGGCGCGTTCGCCAGGGGCACCACCTGGTCGCCGGGCTCGGCCCAGTAGACGAGCAGCAGGCCGAGATCCGCGAGCGGATCGCCGAGCGTGGACAGCTCCCAGTCGACCACCGCCGCGATCTCGCCGTCGGCGGTGAGGATCGTGTTGTCGAGCCGGAAGTCACCGTGGACGATCGACATCCCCTGCTGCCCGGGTACGCGCCCGGACAGGCGGCTGTGCGTCTCGTCCATGGCCGGCAGCTCCCGCGTCTTCGACGCGTCCCACTGCCCCTTCCAGCGCCGTAGCTGGCGCGCCACGTAGCCGTCCCTGCGCCCGAGCTCACCTAGCCCCGCTTCGTCGGGGTCCACGGCGTGGATGGCGACGAGCGCGTCGACGACGTACTCGCCGATCCTTCGGCGCTCCCCTTGCGGGAAGGCCACGTGGGCAGCGTCCGCGTCGCGCACGACAGTACCTTCGACGAAGTCCATCACGTAGAAGTCCGAGCCGTTGACGGATTCATCGCCGCAGAAGCCGGTCGCCCTTGGAACCGGCACGTCGGTGTTCGTGAGCGCCGAGATGATCCGGTACTCGCGGCTCATGTCGTGGGCGGAGCCCAACCCTCCCGAGAGCGGCGGTCGCCGCAGCGCCCAAGCGCCACCGGCCTCGTCGGTGACGCGGTAGGTGAGGTTCGAGCGCCCGCCGGTGATGCGCTCGAACCGCAGAGGCGGCCTGGCACCCGGCACGTGGCCGGCGAACCACCCCTCGACCCGCTCGGCGTCGATGCCTTCGGGCTGGCTCACCTCGTCAACGTATCCGCACTGGCTGGTGAGCGCCGGCCGGCTGGGTCAGTACAAGCCCGTCGGCAGCTCAGCGCCGGGGGTGACGCCGTAGGTGCGCAGCCGGGGACGAGCTCCGAGCTCGAGGGTGGTGACGCTGGCGTTCGGTGGCGAGCCGAAGGCGAGCGCGTCGGCTCCGACGAGGTGAGCGCTCGCTGCCCGCACGCAACCGCCGTGACAGACGACCAGCCAGGAGCCGCCGGCGGCGATGAGCTCGTCCGTTGCCCGGGCGACCCGCTGCCCGAAGTCCACCCACTTCTCACCTCCGGGCGCCGTGCGGGGGCCGCCGCGCCAGTTCGTCAGGGTTTCGTCCTCCCCGTCCACCTCCGCCGCCGGGCGCCCTCCCCACTCCCCGACGTCGATCTCCCGCCACGCCGGGTCG
>JACCYI010000247.1 GCA_013696535.1 Solirubrobacterales bacterium | reverse complement strand
CCTGGCGGCCGAGGGCGGGCAGCGGGTCAGCCGGCGAGTGCTGCTCGCCGAGCACGGCCGGCCCGCGCCGCGGCCGGCGCGCGCGCGCCCCAACCTGCTGGCCGTGGGTGCGGTGTACGTATTGGAGGAGTAGCTCGCGCGCTTCGACTCCCACCAGTGGGAGGAGTCAGCCGTCTACGCCTGGGTGCGCGACCCAGACGTCAACCCCTGCTGGGCACCAGGCACGGTCTCCGCCACCGTGTCACGCGATTCGCTCTCAGGCATCGTCAGAGGACGCGGGTGCTTCGCGCAGCCGCCACATGGTCGGGCCGTCATCTGGGGTCTCACCCTCGGCGAGACCGGCGTCCGACAGGCTCACGAGCTCCGCGCGGAACGCCTCGTATGCGACCAGGCCGACACGAACCAGCGTCCCGTAGCCGACGCGGTCGTAGAGGTCCGACGTACTCGTCGGATCGCCACTGAGCGCTGCCAGAACCACCGAAGCACGGGACACGCCTGACCGGATACCCGGACTGCGAGTGTCGCGAAGCGTCCAGCGGGCGCGAAGCGACCTACCGGTGATCTACGGACCCCGCTCCTTTCGTGCGACGACCGTAAGGGCGACTGCGGCCACCCGTCGTCCGCAATTTCAGTGAAGTCCCTTGCGCGTGAGCTCATCGACGGCGGAATCCGATTTGGCCAGATCACCCAGACCCATGCCGCTCAGCACGCTTGCCGCCTTCGTGAACTGAATCTCGGAGTACTCGACCAGCTGGACGCGATTGCCCCACGGATCGCGGAAGTCGAGGCCGCGGCCAGGGAGGATCTCGACCCCCGCGTTCTTCAGAGCCCGGCGGGCAGCGGCTTGGTCGTCGACCACGAGACCAAAGTGGCGATCGTCATCTGAAGACTGCGACCGCCCCTCCGAGAGGGCGATGAACTGGTCGCCCATGTCGATGAAGGCCATACCGGGCGCCCGACCACGGAGGCGGACATCGAAGATCCGACCGTAGAACGTCAAGGCCTCCTTCAGATCTCCGACCTCGATGGCCACGTGGTTGACTCCAACAAGTCGCGTCATGAGGCTCGAGTCTGACGCGTTCGCCGGTCCGAAAAGGACCCCTTGTCGTGCCACTTCCGGGTGTATCGTCTCGGGATGCGCAAGCTCATCCCGCTTCTCTTCATCCTCACCGTCGGCTCGTCGAGCGTGGCCCTCGGGGCCGCCAGTCGCAAGACCTCGGGTGTCGCGTACGTGAGCCCGACGCACGCCGTCGGCCAGGACAGCTACGTGTCCGGAGACATCAAGGACAAGATCCTGGGCGATGGCGCCATCGTCTACCGCGTCAAGGTCACTCCCGGCACCGAGGAGGGCACCTTCCGGATCAAGGCTCGCAAGGTGACGATCTACACCGCCAAGGGCTCGCTCAGCGGTACGGGCGAGGCGACCCAGACCATCGCCGGTGAGACCGTCACCGTTTCCGCGGGCTCCTTCACCCTCACCAAGGGCACGGGCGACCTCAAGGGCCATCGCCTGACCGGCGAGTTCGCCGGCGACCAGAAGGACGGCGTCTACAAGTTCGCCTACACCGGGACCTACCGGTAGGCGAAGGCCCGAGCCGGCGTCCGGGCGCCATCAGCGACACCAGAAGGTTCATAACGACCGCACGTCCGCGCCTTCCGGCTCAAAGGTCACGCGCACCACTTCCGCCCATCCCTCCGCTCGCTCCTGGAGCCGCCCGAGCACTGCGCCCGTCGCCTCGCAGTGAGTCCACACGAGCACGGCAGGACCGGCTCCTGAGACGGTCGCGCCCAGGGCGCCGAGCTCGGGCGCGTACTCGACCACCTCCGCAGAGCGGGGATACAGCGACGCTCGGCGCGGCTGATGCACACGGTCACGCAAGCCACGAGCGATCAGTTCGAAGTCGCCCCGGGCCAGGCCGAACGACAGCAGGGCGGCGTGAGCCACGTTGTAGACGGCGTCGCCCATGGGGATGTCGGCCGGCAGTGCGGCCCGCGCCTGGATAGTGCGCACCGCGCGGTCCGGTATGAGCAGGATCGCTTCCAGGCCCGCGGGAGCGTCGAAACGGGTGGCGGCGCCATCGGCGCAGATCACCAGGCCACCGAGCAGCGCGGCGGCCGCGTTATCGGGATGGCCTTCGAGCTCGCTCGCAAGGGCGAGCACATCGGCGTCGAGCTCGAAGATCGAATCCGCAGCCACCAGGCCGGCGACATACGCCGCGGCGCTTGTGCCCAGGCCGCCCGTGAGCGGCACGTCGGAGCGGATCCGGAAGGTGAAGTCGTCGACGGGGCGGAGCTTCGCGAAGCCCCGGACGCAGAGGTTGCGCCGGTCGCGGGCGATCTGGAGATCGGTCTCCACCCCGAAGCGCCCGGTCTCCTCCACTTCGACCTCGATGTGCAGCGACAGCGCGGCGGCCATGACGTCGAAGCCGGGCCCGAGGTTGGCCGACGAAGCTGGAACCCGGACCAGGCGACGACGTTGCACTACCGCAGCACGGCGAGCTCGACCTCGGCGAGGCCGGGCTCGCACGGGATGACCGAGCCGGCCTGCGAGAGCGCGGACTGCGGGTCCTTGAGCCCATGGCCGGTGAGCACGCAGACGACACGGCCCGCGCCGTCAGCCCCGTACTTGAGCAGTCCGGCCACCGCCGCCGCCGAAGCCGGCTCGCAGAACACCCCTTCCGAAGCGGCCAGGAACCTGTAGGCGTCGAGGATCTCCTCGTCCGAGACGGCCCGGATGGCGCCGCTCGAAGCGGTCATCGCCCCCATCGCCTCCTCCCAGCGCGCCGGATTGCCGATTCGGATCGCCGACGCGACCGTCTCGGGGAACTCGACCGGGGCGCCGTGCACGAGGGGCGCGGAGCCCTCCGCCTGAAAGCCGAGCATCCGCGGCGAAAGTTCGAGCTCGGAGAACCCCTTCCAGTACGCCGTGATGTTTCCCGCGTTGCCCACCGGGATGCACAGCGCGTCAAGCATGCCCAGCTCGTCGGCGAGCTCGAAGGCCGCGGTCTTCTGGCCCTCCAGGCGAAACTGGTTGACCGAGTTCACGAGCGCGATCGGATGGCGCTTGACGAGCTCGCGCACGAGCGTCAGGGCCTGATCGAAGTTGCCGCGCAACGCGATCACCCGCGCGCCGTGCATGAGCGCCTGGGCGAGCTTGCCCGTGGCGATCTTGCCTTCGGGCACGATCACGGCGCAGCGCAAGCCGGCTCGCCCGGCATACGCCGCGGCACTGGCGGCCGTGTTGCCCGTGGAAGCGCAGATCACGGCTTCGGCGCCCTCGCGGATGGCGGCGGACACTGCGCACGTCATGCCGCGGTCCTTGAACGAGCCGGTCGGATTGGCCCCCTCGATCTTGAGCCAGACCTCCGCGCCGACGCGCTCAGAGAGCCTGGCCGCCGACACGAGCGGCGTCGACCCCTCCTGCAAGGAGACGACGGGGTCCGAGTCAGAAAACGGCAGGCGGTCGCGATAGCGCTCGATCACACCCGGGTGCCCATGGCCCTCGAGCCGGGCGCAGGGCGGCTGGCTCATACGAACTCCTCCTCGATCACGCGGATCGCCCGCGGAGCGGAGCGCACGAAGTCCAGCCGGCCGATCAGCGCCACGGCGGCGAAGAAGCGCGACTCGAGCAAGGGGTGGACCACCATCACGAGCCGGGCATTCTCCCCCAGCCCGCGCTGGACCACGGACTTGACCGAGGCGCCCTGCAAGCCGAGCAGCTCGGCGACCTGGGCGAGCACGCCCGGCCGGTCGGCGACTTCGAGATGCAGGTAGAAGGCCGACTCGACGTCCTCGACGATGGCCAGCCGCTCCGTGGCCTCGGGCGTGGACACGGGCGGAATCATCGCGCTGATGACGTCGCCGAGCACGGCGGTGGCGGTCTGGGGCCCGCCCGCGCCGGGACCCGACATGGTGATCTCCGTGAAGGCGTCCGACTCGAGCGTCACGGCGTTGAACGGCCCGCTCACCGATGCGAGCGGGTGGCCCGCGTAGAGGAACGCCGGATGTACGCGCACCGAGATGCCGCCCTCCACCCGCTCCGCAGTCCCGATCAGCTTCAAACCGAGGCCGAGGTCGCGGGCATACGTCATGTCGTCCGCCGTGATCTGCTCGATGCCCTCGTGCGGCACCTGGTCGATGTGCACCGGGGTGGAGAAGGCCAGGCGGGCGAGGATCGCCATCTTGGCGGCAGCGTCCCGGCCGCTCACGTCGTCGGTGGGATCGGCTTCGGCGTACCCGAGGGCCTGGGCTTCGGCGAGGGCGTCGTCGTAGCTCACGCCGGTGCGGGCCATCTCGGAGAGGATGAAGTTGGTCGTCCCGTTCACGATGCCGTGGATCCGCTCGACGTGGGCGGCGGCCAGCGATTCCTGCAACACGCGGATCACCGGCACCACCCCCGCCACGGCGCCCTCGAAGCGCAGCTGGACCGAGTGCTCGCGCGCCGTGGCCCACAGCTCCTCGCCGTGCTGGGAGAGCAACTGCTTGTTGGCGGTCACCACATGACGCCCTGCCCGCATCGCCGCGAGGACGTGGGAGCGGGCCGGCTCGATGCCGCCCATGAGCTCCACGATGAGGTCGGAGGTCTCGAGGAGCTCGTCGAAGTCGCCGCGTGACCGGGTGAGGACACCTGAGAGCTCCGGCCGCAGCCCGACGGTGGCGGCGACCGCGTCGGCCCGCTCCGCGAGCAGCGACTCAAACGCCGCCCCCACCGTGCCGTGTCCGAGCAGGCCGACCCTAAACGTCGCGGGCATGGAGATCCTCGAACGTCTCGCGGCGCACGACGACCCGCGCGCTGCCGCCGGAGCAGAAGATCACGGGCGGCCTCGGCACGCCGTTGTAGTTGTTGGCCAGCGCGTGACCGTAGGCACCGGTCACGGGCGTGGCTATCACGTCGCCGGCGCGCGGAGCCCGGAGCCGGACGTCGCGCGCGATGACGTCGCCGGACTCGCAGTGCTTGCCGGCCAGGTGGCAGAGCTCGCCGGGCTCCTCGGCAGAGCCCAGCCGGTCAGCCACGTCGGCCGTGTAGGGCGAGCCGTAGAGCATGGGCCGGAGATTGTCGGACATGCCGCCGTCCACCGCGACCCAGGTGACGACGTTGCGCTTGACGGACTCGACGGTGTAGAGCGTGACGCCCGCCGCGGCGGTGAGCGCCCGGCCGGGCTCGATCGTCAGGGTCTTCGCTTCGGCGCCCAGATGCTCGTGTGCGGCCTCGACCATCGCGCCGATCTGGTCCGAGGCCGAGAGCCTGCGCCCTCCTCGCGTGTACGGGACGCCGAAGCCACCACCGAGGTCGTATGCCGGGAAGTCCCCGAGACGCCCCAGGGCCGCGATCGCCTGCCGATAGGGCTCCGGGTCAAAGAGCTGGGAGCCGATGTGCAGGTGCAGTCCGGCGAGCTCGATCTGCGCCAGGGTGCGGAGACGCTCGATGGCGGTCGGCGCATCCTCGAGCGAGAAGCCGAACTTCGACTCGGCCTGGCCCGTGGCCACGGCCGCGTGCGTGTCCGTCTGCACTCCGGGCGTGATCCGCAACATGACGCGCTGTGGCGCGCCTGAAGCCAGGAGAGGGGCCAGCCGGTCGATCTCGTCGAGGTTGTCGAGCACGATGGTCGCGCCGAGCGCGTTGCGAAGCTCGGTGATCGATTTTGCATTGCCGTGCATGACGATCTCCGCCAGGCCGTATCCCGCTCGCCGGGCGAGGTGCAGCTCGCCGCCCGACGCCACGTCGACGGCCAGTCCCTCCTCGCGGAACAGCGTCAGCGCCGCCGTGCAGGGGAACGCCTTGGAAGCAAAGGCGACGATCGAGCGTTCCCCGTGGTGGTGCCCCATGGCTCCGGCGAACTCGCGGGCCCGGGCGCGCAGGTCGTCCTCGGCCACCACGTAGGCGGGGGTCCCGAACTCCCGCGCGAGCTCCACCGCGTCGCATCCGCCGATCGCGAGACGGCCGTCGTCGTCGGAGGCCGCCTCTGGGTAGACGGTGAGCGTCGCGGCGGCCATGATCGGCGCCAGAGTATGCGGTATGGCTACAGGTAGCCCATGGGATCGACCGGTCGCCCGCCCACGCGCGTCTCGAAGTGCAGGTGCGGGCCGGTGCTGTGGCCTGTGTTGCCTACGAAGCCGAACACCTGGCCCTTGGTAACGCTCGCTCCGACCGACGTCCCGAAGCGCGACTGGTGGCCGTAACAAGTCGACAGCGAAGCGTTGTGCTGTATGCAGGTGTAGTTGCCGTAGCCGCCCGTGGGCGCCATCAGGACGACCTTGCCCGAATCCGCGGCGCGGATGGGCGTGCCGATAGGAGCCGGGATGTCGATGCCCGCGTGCAGCCGCCCCCAGCGGAAGCCGAACGGTGAGCTTATGCTGCCGCTCACGGGGAAGATGAGACTTCCCGATCCCCGCTTGATCGGGCCGGCCGGAACCCCGCCGCCGCCGGCCCCGGCCGACTGCGCCGCTGCGGCCAGCGTGGCCTGGATCTTGGCCTGTTCCTTCTCGAGCTCCTCTAGATCTTCCTCGACGACTATCCGGCTTGAGCGCACGGCGACGAGCGATTGCTTCTTGTCGGCCCGGACCGCGGCGTAGGAATCGCGCCGGTCGACGAGTTGCCCGCGGATCGCCGCCACCTCGTCACGACGGGCCAGGATGGTCAC
>JACCYI010000230.1 GCA_013696535.1 Solirubrobacterales bacterium | reverse complement strand
GGGGCTGGGACTCATCCCGGCCACCTTCGCGGGACTCGCCATCGGCCGCCGCCTCGCGGGACGGCTTGACGGGCGGTGGCTGCGCCCGGCGGTCAATGCCTTCGCGGGCGCCGCCGGGGTGTTCGCGCTGATCCGCGCGCTCCTCTAGTGCGGCGCGCCGGCGAGTCGCGAGGGCTCCGAGGCATCGAGAAGGCAGTAGTGGTCCTTGCCGCTGGTCTTGGCCTGGTATGGCGGTGACCACCAGGTCGGTGAGGTGGTCGCTGAGGATCTGTCCCAGCAACACCGCGGGCCGCGAGCAGAGATGCGAGCGTGAGCACCGCCAGGCGGCTTGCGGAGACGCGGGCGCTGAGCGGCGGCATCGGCTGTGCGAGGGCGGGCATGGTGGGATGCAAGGCGGCGGCCCCCAGGTCCCACGTAGTAGGTGAGGATCAGCAGGTCGATGGCGTGCCCGGTGTGGTACGTGCCATTGAGGTTCAGCAGCGCGAACAGCGTGTCCGCGAGCAGTTGAATCAGGAGGGTGGCACCGAGAAGCCGAAAAGCAGGAACGCGCGCGGCGCCCCGACGAACAGGCGCGTTCCGACCAGCAGGACGAGCAGGTCGGCGGCCGGTATCCAAGCGACGTGGTCTTGCCGTCGAGCGCCAGTGAGGGATCGTGAGCCAGCGGTGCCACAAGGAATACCCAGGAGACGACGCCGAAGCCCGTCGCGACGATCGCGGCGTCGAGGAACGCGGCTAGGTCGCGGCCAGGGTTGCGTCGCCGGATGAGCAGCAGCAACCCGGTCGCTTCGACGACGTAGCCTCCGAGAAAGAATGCGTCACCGGGCGACGGAAACGGATCGACGTGCAGCACGCCGTCGTAGATGATCCAGATCGTGTTCCCCGCCGCTGTGCACAAGCAGTAAGCGGCGAGCAGCCGCCACGCCCACCGGCTGGCCGGGCGGTGCAGGCGTAGTCCAAGCAGTATCGCGCCGCTGCCGATCAGGTTCGAGGCGATGAACGCGACGTTCTTGCTCGCTTCAGACGGCAGCAGGAAGTAGACGACCGCCCCGGCAAGGCTCGCAAACGCAATATCAGGTCCACGCTCCATCACGCCACGGCGTCCGCCCGGCCTGGGTCGTTGCTGTCGGGCTCACATGCCGGTGATCGACCGGAATGCCATCACCTGAGCGCTCGCGGCTCGACACGTGCGAGCCCATCTCCGTGCGCCGGCGGGAGCTGGCGCGTTTCGCGCTCGCCGGCCCGATCTCCGCGCTTCGGCGTCGTGTCACGTGGGGACCGTGACTCGGGTGGCGGTGCCTCGACCAGTAGAAGCTCATTGACGACTTCCGGGGGCGCGAGGCCGGCGACGAGCGGCTGTGCGCGCTCTCCTCGCGACTCGAGGGAGCCATGCGACCGGAGACACCGTCGCGCGCTTCGGATCTGCGTCGCATCCCGATCGATCGGATCAAGATCGACCGGCTATTCGTCGATGGGCTCGGCAGGAGCCACGACGACACCACCCTCGTCGAGGCGATCATCCGGATGGCAGCCGGCCTGCGGCTCGACGTCGTCGCCGAAGGCGCGGAGATCGTCGAGCAGGCTCGCATCCTGGAGTCTCCGAAGTGTCCTCACGGCCAGGGCTTCCTCGGTTACGAGCGGTGCGGCCGAGAGCTCTCCGAGCGTCTGAATCCGCGCGCTCGAAAGGCGGGCGCGTTCGTCCGAGCGCGGTAGCTCAGACTGCAGTCTCCCGCTTCGCCGAGAGGAGCCACGCAGATGACCGATACGGACGTGCATGACGCTGTCGGGCATGACCTGAAGCTGCTCGACATCGACTCGCTCCTCACGCCGCCGGAGCTGGCGGGGCGCGACGACGTCCGCCGCTTCGTAGAGGCGGAGCTCCGGCCGCATGTCGATGAGTGGTTCGCCCGTGGCGAGTTCCCCCGGCACCTTCCCCGGGCCTTCGGGGAGCTGGGTGTCCTCGGCATGCATCTGGAGGGATACGGCTGCGGCGGTCAGAGCGCTGTCGCCTACGGGCTCGCATGCTTGGAGCTCGAAGCGTGCGACAGCGGCCTGCGCACCTTCGTCTCCGTCCAGGGCTCGCTCGCCATGACAGCGATCTGGCACTGGGGCTCTGAGGCACACAAGCTCGAGTGGCTGCCGCGCATGGCCGCCGGTGAGGCGGTCGGCTGCTTCGCGCTCACCGAGCCGGAAGCCGGAAGCGACCCCGCCTCCATGCAGACGGTCGCCCGCCGCGACGGAGGCGACTGGGTGCTCAATGGGCGCAAGCGCTGGATCGGCTTGGGGTCCATCGCCGACGTGGCCGTGATCTGGGCCCAGACGGAGGAGGGCATCCGGGGCCTCCTGGTCCCGACGGACACCGCCGGCTTCTCCGCACGCGACATCACCAACAAGCTGTCGATGCGTGCCTCGATCCAGTGCGACCTCGCGTTGGAGGACTGCCGCGTCCCGGGCGACGCGATGCTCTCCGCCGAAGGCCTGCGAGGCCCTTTCACCTCGCTCAACGAGGCTCGTTACGGCATCGCCTGGGGTGCGATGGGCGCGGCGCGCTCATGCCTCGAGGAGGCACTGCATCACTCCAAGCGCCGCTCGCAGTTCGACGAGCCGATCGCCGGATATCAGCTCACCCAGCGAAAGCTCGTCGACATGCTCCTCGAGCTCGACAAGGGCACGCTGCTCGCCCTGCATCTCGGCCGGTTGAAGGACGCCGGTCGCCTGCGACCCGAGCAGATCAGCGCTGGAAAGCTCAACAACGTCCGGGAGGCGATCGAGATTGCCCGGCAGGCGCGGACGATCCTCGGCGGCGACGGGATCACCGACGACTTCCCGGTGATGCGTCACATGGCCAACCTGGAGTCCGTCCGGACCTACGAGGGGACCGACGAGGTGCACACCCTCATCCTCGGCAATGCGCTGACGGGAGTGGCGGCGTTCCGGGCTGCCGGAGGCGGTGACGACTGACCGGTATAACCCGTCCATGCCCGACCGCCCTATCTCACGTGAGGACGTTTCGTCGGCTGTGGGCGCCCGGCGGGAGCTCGGCGAAGAGCTCGAGCCGGAGGTGATCGACGCCTTCCTCGATCGCGTCGAGCGGGCGATCGAAACCCGGGTGGACGAACGGTTGTCCGGCAGGCGCGACGGGCGTGTGAAGGGCGACGAGGACCGCTCCGTGCTCACCCTGGCGATCGTGTCGCTCGGCACGGGGATCCCGATCACGGCGATAGCCGGTGCGCTTGGCGGGCTTCCCGGAATCCTCATCGTCTGGATTGGAATCGTCGCGCTGAACGTCGCCTACGCCCGGCGGCCGTCCTAGGGCACTACTTCAGGAAGTGGGCCGCCGGTCCGATCACGGTCGGTATGCGAGCGGAGAACGACCCGGATCCAGAGCCGGAAGCCAGTCCGTACTCGCGTGCGGTCCGGCTCAGCGCGCTGGCGGTCATCGCCGTCGGCGCCATCGTGTTGATCGGTGGATGGGTGTTCGACGTCCGTGCGCTGCGGACCGTCATCCCGGGAGCGGTGGGGATGAAGCCACTCACGGCCCTGCTGCTCGCCTGCGGCGGGATCGCCCTGCTCCTGGTGGCGCCCGAGGGGATCTCCGCGCGCAGGGCGCGTCTCGGCCGGGTCGCCGCCACCGCCCCAGGCCTCCTGGCGGCGCTCGTGCTGGGCGAGATGATCTTCGGGTGGAACCTCGGCATAGACGAGTGGCCGTTCGTAGACCACGACGGCCGCGCGGCCGGCATCGCGACTCCCGGACGGTTCGCGCCACCGACCGGTGTGTGCTTCGTCGTACTGACTGCGGCGCTGCTCTCGCTCGACGCCGGGTGCACCGGGCGCTGGCGTCCGTCGGAGCTCTTTGCGCTCCCCATCGCGATCGTGTCGCTGATGGGTCTCATCGGCTACACATATTCGATTCCCGCGTTCTACGGGCCCGGCTCCGCGACGAAGATGGCCTTTCACACCGCCGCGTGCTTCGTCGCGCTGGCCGTCGGGATCCTGCTCGCACGACCGCGCGGCCGCCTGCTCGCAATGGCAACCACCACCGACCCGGGCGGCGTGACGGTCCGCCGTCTGCTCCCACTCGCGACCGTCGGGCCCCTCATCCTCGGCTGGCTTCACCTCAAGACGGTCGGCGCGTGGGACGTGTTCGACCTCGAGGTCGGGACCTGGTGGCTCAGCGTGGCCACGATCGGCGGTCTCGGTGCCATGATCTGGTGGTGCGCGGCGTCGCTGAGCCG
>JACCYI010000211.1 GCA_013696535.1 Solirubrobacterales bacterium | reverse complement strand
TGCAGAGAGATCGCGTCGACGGCAGTGAGGTCCCCATACCGCTTGGTTACGCCGACAGCGTCGACGGCAAGTATTCCGCTCATGGACTAGAACGTACGGAGCGGCGATGAGACGAAACTGAGATGCGTGGGCCGACGGTTCCCAGAGGTCGCCCCGGATCTACCGTAAGGCTTACGTCAGGGCCAGCCAAGCGGCTCGCCTCCTCTGTGTGGGTTGGGCCGAAACGAGGTGCGCCAAGGTCGGCGCTCCGGAGACTTCGCCCGAGTTCTGGCGAGTTTCTGGCGAGTTCGGCCTGTCGATACCGATCATGATCGCGCCTCGCGCCCGAGCGATCTGCACGGCCGCGGCCCCCACCCCACCGGACGCGCCGCCGATGAGCACCGTCTGACCGGCGCCGACCCCGACCAGATCGAAGATCCGAATGGCGGTCTCGACGGCCACGGGGTAGCCGGCGGCCTCCTCGAAAGACAGCCCTTCGGGCTGTGAAGCCCAGGAGTCCAGCACCGCGTGCTCGGCGTGAGTCGCCGATCCGGAGCCGAACACCGCGTCCCCGACCGCCACACCCTCCACTCCATCACCGACCTCGTCGACGACGCCCGCGGCGTCGATGCGGCTACCCGCCGGCAGGTCGATCGCCATCATCTGGCCCATTTGACCCGCGCGGATCTTCCCGTCGATGCCGTTGACCCCCGCGGCACGGACCGCCACGCGGACCTTGCCCGGTCCCGCGTGCGGCTCGTCGACCTCGACGAGCTTGAGGACACTCGGGTCGCCGTACTCGGCGAATTGCGCAGCCTTAATGTGCTTTCTCCTTCTTCGGTCGGAAGATCACCGCTCTGCTCCTTCGGCCCCGCGCCGCAGCGACCTTCGGGTCGCTGCCGGCGCACGCTTCGGTCAGCGCCGCCGCGGACGCGTTCACTCGCGACGCGTCGGAAGCTCGATCGACGCGCGGGTCTCCCCGTCGGAAGTCGATTCGAGATGCGCCGCGCCGTCGTGGGCGGCGGCGATTTCCTTCACGAGCGCCAGTCCAAGGCCTGCGCCCGGGCGACCCGAGGCCTTCCTGCCGCGGTAGAAGCGATCGAACGCCTGGTCCACGATCTCCGGGTCCTCGAACTCTCCCTCGTCGCGAACCCAGATCACGACGCCGTCCCCCCTCCGGTCGGGATCGGCTCCGAGCGTGACCTGACCGCGCCCGTGGACGAGGGCGTTGTCGACGAGGTTGGAGATCGCGCGCGAAACCGCCACGGGGTCGACGGCAACCGACAGGCCGCTCGGGCGCAGAGAGATCGCGCGCTGCTGCACCCAGGCCTCGTGTCGCGCCCGGGCGATGACGTCAGCGAGAAGATCGTCGACGTCCGTGACTTTACGCACCGCCTGCGGGCCGTCATCGGCCCGTGCCAGGACGAGGAGATCGTTGGCCAGCGCGATCAGCCTGTGCGTATCGCCCTGGCAGCGCTCCAAGGCGGCCCGCAGCTCGTCGGTCGAGGTGGCGTGCCGCAACGCGAGCTCGATCTCGACTCGCAGTGCGGCCAGCGGCGTGCGCAGCTCATGACTGGCGTTGGCCACGAACGACCGCTCGTGCGCCGAGGCGCGCGCGAGGCGCTGCAGCATGTCGTTCAGAGTCCGTGCCAAACGGCGAACTTCATCCTCGGTCTCGGGCATGGGGACGCGCGAGCTCGGGTCAGCGCGGATGATGGTCTCCGCGCGCTTGCGGATCGCCTCGACCGGAGCCAGCGCGCCGGCTGCGGTGGCGTAGGCGATGCCGGCAGCCAGCAGGAGGGCCAGCGGAAGGCCGACGAGCAGCGCGCCCCCCAAGCCTTCAAGCGCTCGTTCGCGATCGGCCAGCGACGCGCCGGCGACCACCACCACGCGCCGGCCACCCAGGTCGGCCGGCCCGGCCACGAAGCGGAAGTGCTCATAGCGCTCGACCCTGATGACCGCGCGCATCGCGCGCGCCGTCTCCGCCGGCGATAGGACCGCTCGAGACGTCGAAGGACGGCTCTCGAGGACGCTTCCATCGCCGCCGAGCAGCTGAGCGAAGCGCTCACCCGAAGGGATCACCACATGCGAACCGGAGCTTACCGTCGCCGCGAATGACTTCAACGCGCTCTGGCGCGACCGCAAGGCCGCGTTGATGGAGTCATCAAGATCGTGCTCGGTACTGAAGTAGAGGAATGATCCGATGACCAACAGCACGGCGCCCATCACGACCACGAACACCGCGGTCAGGCGCAGACGGATCGGCAGCCGGCTCACTGCCCCCCATCTCGCCGGAGGCGATAGCCGGCCCCGCGCACGTTTTCAAGCGACGTCAAGCCGAACGGGCGGTCGATCTTCTCGCGCAGGTAGCGCACGTACACCTCCACCACGTTTGAACGCTGCTCGCTGCCCGCCGGCCACGCCTGATCGAGTAATGCGCTACGGCTCAGCACCTGCCCCGGATGGCGCATGAAGGCCTCGAGCATCCCGAACTCCCGCAACGTCAGCGACAACGGCGTCTGGTCGCGCCATACCTCCTGGGTCGCGGGGTCGAGCCGAAGGGAGCCGACCGTCAGAACCGTGGGCCGTGCGACAGCGCCGCGACGGACCAACGCCCGCAGGCGCGCAACGAGCTCTTCCAAGGCGAACGGCTTCAGGACGTAGTCATCGGCGCCCGCGTTCAACCCCTGCACACGATCAGCGACCTCCGAACGCGCGGTGAGCATGAGCACCGGAACCCACGACTCTCGCTTCCGCAGAGCCGCACACACCTCGAAGCCGTCCATATCGGGCAAGTTGACGTCCAGGACGATCGAGTCGTATGCGAACTCCGCCACAGCGCCCAGCGCCTGACGACCGTTGTGCGCCAGATCCACCATCAGCCCCTCGGCTCGCAAGCCGCGATCGAGCAAGTCCAACAGCCGCGGGTCGTCCTCAACGACTAAGACGCGCATCGCGCGAGACCGTATCGACTCCGCTGCAGGAGACAGAAAGCTGACCCAGCGAGCATCGCAGGCCGTCTCATTTTCGGCTCAGTGTTTGGACCTATCGTTCTCGCGATGCTTGACCGCCGACGGGGCGACAGAGGACGCGGCTGATGCCCGAAATCGATGCGCCGGTCGTCAAGGCCCGCGGGCTCGTCAAACGGTACGGTGACCTCGCCGCCGTCGACAACGTGGATCTGACGGTGCCCGCGGGTGACGTCTACGGCCTTCTGGGCCCCAACGGAGCAGGCAAGACCACGTTCATGCGCATGCTCTTCGGGCTGATCCGTCCCGACGCGGGTCGCATCGAGCTGTTCGGCCGGCCCCAGCTCACTGAGCGCGTCGATGCCCTGCACGATGTCGCAGGCTTCGTGGAGACACCCCGGTTCTACCCCTACCTCTCAGGCCGTGCGAATCTGCAGGCGCTCGCGACGCTCGATCGGCGCGACGCCGCAGACCGGATCCCGGAGGTCCTCGAAGAGGTCGACCTGACCGACCGCGCGGGCAGCAAGGTGCGGGAGTACTCCTACGGCATGGTGCAACGTCTGGGCGTGGCGGCCGCGCTGATGCGCTCGCCCCGCCTGCTCGTCCTCGACGAGCCGACCAACGGCCTCGACCCGGCGGGCATCCGCGACATGCGGGCGCTCGTCGCCCGGTTGGCCGGGACCGGGATCACCATTCTGCTCTCCAGCCACAACATGCTCGAAGTGGAGCAGACCTGCCGGCACGTCGCGATCATGCGTCAGGGTCGCGTGGCGTTCGACGGCCCGATCAGCGACTTGCGAGCGCTCGCCAGGGACGTCGAATACCGCTTGGCGACCAGCGATGACGCCCGAGCCGTTCACGTGTGCCAAACCGTCGAGGGCGTGGCGAATGTCCGCATGGACGACGGCGGCATCCGGTTCGATTCCCGGCAGACGCCGGTTGAGCGCCTCACCCGGCAGCTCGGCGCCTCGGGCATCGGCATTCGTGAGCTCGAGCTGCCCACCACCGCGCTCGAGACGCTGTTCTTCCGGCTCACCGAGACGGACGCCGCACCCCCGGTCTTGGAAGGCGCCGTATGAGTCCTGCCCTGTCCGTGTACCGCGTCGAGTGTCGCAAGCTGCTCGCGCAGCCGCGTGTGCGCTCGGTCCTTGCGTTCCTGCTCGTCGCCCCTTGGATCTACATAGGGCTGATCCTCCACCAGGACCGCCTACCGCTCGAAACGCTCTACGGCCGCTATCTCAAGGACACGGGCTACGCCACTCCCCTGGCCATCCTCGTCTACGCGTCGCAATGGCTGCTCCCGCTCATCGCGGCGCTGATCGCCGGCGACATGTTCTCTTCCGAGGACCAGCACGGCACGCTCAAGACGATCCTCACCCGGTCGGTCGGCCGCACCTCGGTGTTCTGGGGCAAGCTCGCGGCGGCGTTCACATTCACGGCGCTGGCCGTGGTCGCGGTCGCCGCGAGCGCCACGCTCGCGGGCGTCGTCACCGTTGGCAGCCATCCGCTCGTGGACGTGGGTGGCAGCCTGCGAGAGCCGTCAGCCGCGCTGGGCCTGGTGGCCGCGAGCTGGGCGAGCGTGCTGCTGCCGACCCTCGCGTTCGCGGCGATCGCGATGATGGTTTCGATCCTGACGCGAAGCAGCGTTCTCGGGGTGATCGTCCCGGTCGTCATCGGGCTCGTGATGTGGCTCTACACGTTCCTCAACGCGTGGGACACGGTGCGCCATGTGCTGCTCGGCTACACGATGAACGCCTGGCGCGGCCTGCTCGACGGCCCGGCGTACGACGCGCCGCTGTTTCATGGCCTGCTCACGGCCGCCGTCTATCTCGTCATCGCGACGTTGGTCGGCTTCGTGGCGTTTCGCCGCCGCGACGTCGCTGGAGGCTGATCGTGTCACGACTCATTCCTAAGCGCGCGTGGATCGCGTCGGCGGCGGTCACGGCGGGCCTGCTGACGACCGCCTGCGTCCCCGACACCACGCGTGGACGCGTCGAGCACGATGTCGCGGCCACCTTCTCCAATCAGTACGCACAATCGCTGCAGCGGCAGGGCAAGCCCGTCGAACGACCGAAGATCAAGTCGATCGAATGCCACAGCGGCGTCAACGTGAAGGTCGACTCGGGGCCTGGCGGCTGGCCCTGCGAGATCAAGTACGTCGGCGCCGACGGCAAGCCGCAAGACGACACCTTCCTCACCCTCATCGACGCACTCGGCTGCTACCAGGCCTTCAACGTCGACGACACGAAGCGCTACCACAAGGTCATCGATGTCCAGAGCCACAAGAAGATCGATGACCCCGCAGGGAGCTTCGACGGCTGCTACGACGTCTTCGACGACCGCACGAACACCTCCAAGAAGTAACGCGCCGCCCCTGCCGACGACCGTGGTGGTCTGTGCGGATCGCAGCGGTCAGCTTGCACGCCGAAGACAGGTGAGCGCCACCCACCGTCGGGGAGGTTGCGCAGGTTGTGAGCGCGCGTAGCACCGCCGCCCCGAAGGAGCGCCGCGACCAGCGCGCAGTAGGTTGCTGCTGCAGTGACGACCGTGCGCGAGCGTTTCTACGTCCCGAGCCTGGTCGGCATCGGGCTGGTCGTCTCCGTGGTCAGCTCGCTCGGGGCGCCGCTGATCCCCAGGATCGCCCGTAGCCTGGACGCCGGCCTGAGCGCGACGCAGTGGTCGCTGACGTCCACGCTCCTCGTCGGCGCCGTGGCTTCTCCCGTCGTCGGTCGCCTCGGCGACGGACCTCACCGGCGACGGGTGCTCCTCGTATGCCTGGCCACGGTCACCGCCGGCGGAGTGATCGCCGCACTGGCGGGGAC
>JACCYI010000197.1 GCA_013696535.1 Solirubrobacterales bacterium | reverse complement strand
GGTCCGAAGCGCAAGCACGGCAACATCCCCCTCTGACGTCGTCCGGACTTCGCCGCGCAGGGGTGAAGGAAGGCCGAAACGCCTCCTACGCCTCCCCCATCACCAGGCCCTCGATCGTGTGTGCCTGCTCGATCGGCTCGAGCTCCTCCACGATGCGCGCGGGCAGGTGCCGGCGGGCCTCCTCCGGCAGGGCCGCGTAGTAGCCCTCCGTGAACTGGAGGTCGTGGCGCTCCGCGTTTGCGGCGTTGGGGGCGTCGACTCCCATCGACCGTCGTGACGTTGAACGCGAGCGAGATCAGCTTTCGGTCGCGCACCGTCTCCTCAGGCGCCGGGAAGTCGCGGTGCCACGGTTGGTCCATCGCGCCAGGGCCCTGGACGTCGAAGCCGACTTCGATGACCTCGTAGTCGGGCCCGAGCACCGCTTGGCAGACCCCGGTGGTGGGTGACGAGCTCCTCGAAGCCTCGCAGCCGCTCGGGCGTGATCTCGACGTAGTAGCGGTTCGGCCCACGGCCAAGCGCGCCGTTCGGCTGCGCGAGTGCCTCCTCGAAGAGCAGGGCGATGTCCTCGCCCAGCTCGCGCGCCACTCACGGCTGTAGGCACCCTTGCGGCCGACGATGCCGTCGTTGTAGAGCGCCTCGCGGGCCGCCTGCACTTCTTCGTCGACTGCAGTCATGTGATGCCTCCTCGGTGGATGGCGGAACTTCGATTCATCGGATCGAGCACGGCTCCGTCGGCCACCTCGATCGGCCCGTCGAGCTCGACTTCGCCGACCACCGTAACGTCGCGGCCGAACGAGACCTCGCCTCGTATCAGCAGACGCTCACACCGCGCCAGGGATGGCACACCGACGGGAAAGCGCTGCTCGAAATCACCGAGCCGGCGATAGTGGACGGGGTCGAGCTCCACCAGGGGCCAGTGCCCCCGCGGCTCGAGGCGGCCGTCGTCAGGGCGCAGGTCACAGGCGTCAGAGCGCACGACGAGAAGATCGTCCGTCGTCTTGACGGGTACGAAGCGCCGGCGCGGTACAGAGAGCACCCGGGCCCCGGGGATGACGCCGAGCGCCGCTCCCATCGCGGTCTCGAGCTGGACCACCGCGGGGCTGCCAGCGTCAGCCGGATCGACCGTCTTGCGGTTCGCGATGAGCGGCAGCCCGAGGACGCCGCCTCGCTCCGCGAGCAGGTCGGCCAAGGCGTCCAGGTCGAGCCACAGATTGTTCGTGTTGTAGTGCCGCCAGCGCCGGAAGTCGCCGAAGGAGCCGGCCTCGTCGGGTGGTGTCTGGGCGGTCTCGCGCAGGACGTAGCGGCCGCGGCGCCGCGCGATGTGCCCGCCCTTTCGGTCGGCGGCCGTGCCGGTGACGACTTCCATCAGGAACGGCACCCGGTGGCGCGCCATCCAAGCAACGATCCGGGGCTCGACGACCGCACCGAGGTTGTCGGCGTTCGACACGAACGCGTAGCGGTAGCCGCGCCCGCGCAGGGCATCGAGCATGCCCGAGGTTGCGATCGCCGTGTACAGGTCGCCGTGGCCGGGTGGGCACCACTCCAGGTGCGGCTCGCGCGGCCACTCGACGGGGTGCAGGTCGTCCGCGCGCAGCTTGGGCTCGCGGCCCTGCAGGAAGTCCAGCGGCACGTCGGACGGCAGGTCGGCGTAGCGCTCCAGGTAGGCAAGCGACGGATGTCGAGTGGCGAAGGAGTGCATCAGGACGAGCGGGAGCCGGGCGCCGTGGCGCGCCCGGGCTGCGCGAACCTGCCGGGCGATCACGTCGAGGAAGGTCAGCGGTGGGCGGACCGCCACGAGCGATTTCGGGATCGACAGGCCCATGCTCGTCCCCAGGCCGCCGTTGAGCTTGATCACCACCAGTGCATCGAGGGGAGCCGGCTCGTCCTCGAGAGCCTCGAGCGTCGGGACGTCGAGCACCGGCTCGAGCTCGTCGGAGGGCAGCATTCCGCGCCGGCCCGCGGCAAGCTGCTCATACAGGCGCTCGAAGCTCGCCAGAGCGGCGTCCGGCAGGCCTTCCAAGCGCATCCTGCGCGTGGCGGCGGCGAGGCCCGTCACTACGCTCGACCGGGTCCCGACCAGTCGATCACGTCGGCGATCGGGATCGCCGCCGGGGCGGCCACCTGCACCTGGACGCCCATATCCTGCAGCCGGTCGAGCTCGCGCGGGTCGGCACCCTCGTCGACGATGAGGTGCTTCATGTCCTCCGGAGCGATTGTCTGGCACATGGTGTCCTGGCCGATCTTGGTGGAGTCGGCCAGCACGACGACCTCACGAGCGGCCGCCACCAGGGCGCGATCGATGCTGGCGACGAGCGGGTTGGGCGTGGTCAGGCCGCGCTCGGCAGTCACGCCGTTGCCCGAGATGAAAGCGCGGACCGTCCTCAAGCCGCTCAGCGAGCGCTCCGCAGCAGGACCGATCAAGGCATGGATGCTCGCACGCAGGCTGCCTCCCGTGACGTGCACTTCAACCGCCGGGGCGTCCATCAGGGCTTCGGTGACCAGCAGGGAGTTGGTGACGACAATGAGATCCACGCGGTCCACCAGGCGCCGGGCCAGCGCTCGTGTCGTGGTCCCGGGCCCGATCACGATCGCGTCGCCGGGCTCGACCAGCTCGGCCGCCGCCTCGGCGATCGCCGCCTTCTCGGCGGCCGCCACCCGAGCCTTGGCCGCGTAGGGCGGCTCGTGGGCCGGACTGGCCTGGAGCACCGCGCCGCCGTGCCTGCGACGGAGCCGTCCGTCGGCTTCCAGCGAACGCAGATCTCGCCGTGTGGTGACCTCAGAGCTCCCCGTCAAATCCGAGAGCTCGCGCAGCGTCGCCGCCTTACGCAAGCGCAAGTGCTCGACGATCATCTTGTGCCGCTCGGGCGCAAACACGATCGCGCAAGCTTACGATCGACAGAGGTAAAAAGGCAACTACCTGGACACAGTCGCCCAAAATCGATCTTTCCAGACGGGTTCTGCACCGCGCTAGACCCGATGAGTGTGTCGTGACGCCCCTTCCAGCTCAGTGGTGCGGCAACCGGCGCCCAGGATAGTCGAAGACCGATAGGCTGCTCGTTGTTGACAGATCGTGATCGTTCTGATCCGATTGCGTCAGGGTCCATCACTACTTGCAGTGCCGAGGAGGTTTCACCGTGAGGGGACGGATGAGGGGCGCGCCGTTGGGCGTTGCGCTGGCGGTTGCCACGCTGGCGTTCAGCGGCTGCGGGGCGGAGGAGAAGACGAGCAGCTCGAAGAGTGAGAGCTCCGGCGGCGGCGCAGCGAGCAACGAGGCCGCACAGCAGAAGGTCGAGCAGCAGTTGGGCGGATCCTGCACCCTTAAGCAGTACGGCGGCAAGGCCACCGATCTCAAGAGCGCGACGGTCGGGTTCTCGCAGAGCGAGAAGGAGGCCAACCCCTTCCGGGTCGCCGAGACGCAGTCCATACGTGACGAGGCCAAGAAGGTCGGGGTGAAGCGCCTCATCGTCACGAACGCCAACTCGCAGCTCAACAAGCAGATCTCCGACATCCAGGACCTGGTCGCCCGCGGCGTGAACGCCCTGGTCGTAGCGCCGCTGAACTCAGAAGGCCTCGAGCCGGCCCTGGCCGCGGCCCGCAAGCGTGACGTCGCCGTGATCACGGTCGACCGCAAGCTGACGGGGCCCCAGCACTGCAAGGACTACCTGACCTTCATCGGGTCGGACTTCGTCCAGCAGGGTCAGCGTGCCGCTGACGCGATGATCAAGGCGACGGGCGGCAAGGCCAACGTCGCGATCCTGCTCGGCTCCTCGGGCAACAACGTGACCGAGGACCGCAACAAGGGCTTCCTCGACCGCATGAAGGAGAAGGCCCCGGGCATCAAGATCGTCGCGCAGCAGACGGGCGAGTTCCTCCGCGAGAAGGGTCAGTCGGTCA
>JACCYI010000192.1 GCA_013696535.1 Solirubrobacterales bacterium | reverse complement strand
ACCCGGGTCAGCTCGGCGAGGGCGTTGCGCACCGCGTCGGCGTCGCGACCGGCGCGCCAGGCCTCCAGCGCCAGCTTGGCTTCAGCCTCGACCTCGGGATCGACCACCATGATCCCACCTTGGGCGTCAGCCGTCAGCGGGGACTCCTCTGACTCCGCGAATCGGTTCTGACCCACCACGATCTGCTCGCCGGCCTCGATCCGCGCGATCCGTGCCCGGTGCGCCTCCACCAGCGAGGCCTTCATGTACGGAACCGCTTCCACCGCGCCGCCGTGCTCCGCGACGCGCGCCATCTCGGCGCGCGCACCCTCGAGCAGCTCTGAGACGAGCCCCTCCATGACCACGGAGCCCTCGAAGAGGTCGGGGTATTCGAGCAGGTCGGTCTCATAGGCGAGCACCTGCTGAATGCGCAGGGACCACTGCTGATCCCACGGCCGGGGGAGCCCGAGTGCCTCGTTCCAGGCCGGCAGCTGGATGGCTCGCGCCCGCGCGTTGCGACCGAGGGTCACCGCGAGGGCTTCGAGCACGATGCGCTGCACGTTGTTCTCGGGCTGGGCCTCGGTGAGCCCGAGCGAGTTGACCTGCACGCCGTAGCGGAAGCGCCGGTGCCTTGGGTCGGTGACGCCATAGCGCTCGCACCCGAGCGCCTCCCAGAGCTCGGACATCGCGCGCAGCTTCGCGTGCTCCTCCACGAAGCGCACGCCGGCGTTGACGAAGAACGAGATCCGCCCGAAGACCCTGCCCATCAGCTTCGCGTCGCTGCCAACGCGCGCCGAGACCTCGTCGAGCACCGCGATCGCCGTCGACATCGCGTAGGCGATCTCCTGAACGGGCGTCGCGCCCGCCTCCTGCAGGTGATACGAGCAGATGTTGACCGGGTTCCAGCGCGGGACCTCCTCCACGGTGTAGGCCACCATGTCGGCGATCAGTCGCATCGAGGGCGCCGGCGGGAACGCGTAGGTCCCGCGTGACAGGTACTCCTTGATGATGTCGTTCTGCGTCGTGCCCTGCAGGTCCGCGGCCGCGACGCCGGTCTCCTCGGCGGCGACGATGTAGAGGGCCAGCAGCCAGGCCGCCGTCGCGTTGATGGTCATCGACGTGTTCATCCGGTCGAGCGGAATGCCGTCGAGAAGGGTGTTCATATCCCCGACGTGTGCGACCGGGACGCCGACCTTGCCCACCTCGCCGCGCGCGAGCTCGTGGTCGGCGTCATAGCCCGTCTGCGTGGGGAGGTCGAACGCGATCGAGAGGCCGGTCTGACCCTTGGCCAGGTTGCGCCGGTAGAGCTCGTTGGACTTGTGGGCGGTCGAGTGACCTGCGTAGGTCCGCATCATCCACGGCCGGTCGCGCTCGGGCAGGCGATGGGAGCTCATGACCCCTATTCTCGCAGCGCATGCACGCCATCGACCTCAACCACCAGGGAATGGAGCAGGTCATCGCGACCTGGGAGGTGGACGGCGTGCTGATCGACCCGGGACCCGAGTCCTGCCTGGAGACGATGCTCGCCGGCCGAGAGGAGGACGTCGCGCCGCGGGCCATCCTGCTGACCCACATCCACTTCGATCACGCGGGCGCCACGGGTGCGATCCTGCAGCGCTGGCCCGACGTGCCCGTCTATCTCCACGAACGCGGTGCCCGTCACATGGCCGATCCCGGGCGGCTCGTCACGAGCGCCGCCCGGCTCTACGGCGAGGAAGGGATGAAGCGGCTGTGGGGCGAGGTGGTTCCCGTGCCCGAGGACAGCATGCACGTCCTGAGTGGCGGGGAGCGGCTGCTCGACGGCGCTTATCGCGTCGCTTACACGCCGGGACACGCCTCGCATCACGTCTCTTTCCTCCATGAGCCCAGCGGCTGCGCGTTCGTCGGCGACGTGGCGGGCGTGACCATTCCACCCGACTCCTACGTGATGGCCCCGACTCCGCCGCCCGACGTGGACGTCGCGGGCTGGGAGCGCTCGCTCGACGTCATCGCCGACTGGTCGCCGTCCCGTCTCGCGCTTACGCACTTCGGCGCCATCGACGACGTGCAGGCTCAACTCGTCGCGGTGCGCCAGGCGCTTCACGCCCAGCTCGTGCTCGCGGGAGAGCACGACCTCGAGGGCTTCGTGGCGGCCATGCGCGAGAAGCTCGAGCGCGAAGCGCCCGACGTGGCCGAGACCTACGCGCAGGCCGCGCCCTTCGGGCACCTCTGGCTGGGCCTTGACCGCTGGCGGTCAAAGCAGGCCGACGCAGATCGGGCTGGCTAACCTCCTTCGGCGATGACCCAGACCATCGAGCGACCGCGCACGAGCGGACCGGGCTCGGACCTTGGCGGGTCGTGGCGCGTGATCGTGCGCAACGACGACCACAACACCTTCGATCACGTGGCCTCCACACTCGCCCGGTACATCCCAGGCGTCAGCGTGGATACGGGTTTCGCGATGGCCGAGCAGATCCACACCACGGGCCTCGCGATCGTATGGACCGGTCAGAAGGAGCCGGCCGAGCTCTACTGGGAGCAGCTCGCCGAGGCTGGTCTTACGATGGCGCCGCTCGAGCGCGATTGACGCCGCTTCGTCGGTCAGGCCGTCACCGACGCGGCGTCGGGTCGAACCCCGGCCGCGGAGGCGGTGGGCGCGTGCTGGGGAGTCCGACCCGGCACGAAGAGGGCGGCCAGCGCGCCGATCGCCAGCACCACCGCGCCGACCGGCAGAGCGGCCACCAGCCCGTCCGTGAAGGCGGCGGGGGATGCGTAGGAGCCGTTTGCGGCGAACACGCTGGCGAGGACGGCCACCCCCATCACCCCGCCGAGCTCGCGTACCGCGTTGGTGGCGCCTGACGCCTGCCCCGCCTCCTGCGGGCGGACGGACCGCAGGACCGCATTGGCGCTCGGAGCGAAGACCAGCGCCATCCCGGTGCCGCCCATCACGAAGGGCACGACCAGGGCGGAATAGGCGACTTCGACGGTCGTGACCTGCGCGAGCCAGGCGATGGCCCCGGCCTGGAGTGCCAGCCCGGCGACCATGAAGGGCCGGGACCCGATCCGATCCGAGAGCGCGCCGGCGATAGGTGCCACCAACATCGGCATCCCCGTCCAGGGAAGTGTGCGCAACCCTGCTTCGAAGGGACCGTAGCCCTGTGCGCTCTGAAAGAACTGCGAGAGCAGGAAGATCGAGCCGAAGACGCCGAAGAACATCGAGAAGGAGACGACGTTGGTGGAGGCGAAGCCTCGCGAGCGGAAGAACCGAAGGGGGAGCATGGGTTCCGCAGTCCGCTTCTCCCAGACGAGGAAGGCGGCGACGATCGCGGCTCCGAGACCGAGCGAGAGCACGACGGTCGCGCTGTCCCAGCCAAGCGACTGACCCCGCACGATGCCGAAGGTCAGGCCGAACAGCCCGGTGGCGACGAGGGCCACGCCGGGGAGGTCGAGCTTGCGTCCCGGCCCGAAGGACTCAGAGAGCAGTCGCACCGCCAGTGGGACCAGCACCAGGCCGGTTGGAACGTTGAGCCAGAAGATCCACTGCCACGAGATGCCCTCCACCACCGCGCCGCCGACGAACGGGCCGAGGGCCACGCCGAGGCCGCTGACTCCGGCCCAGACGCCGAGGGCCAGGCCGCGGCGCGCGCCCGGGAAGGCCTCGGACAGCAGGGTCAGGGTGAGCGGGGTAACCGTGGCGGCGCCCAGACCCTGCACGGCTCGAGCAGCGACGAGCGCCTCGATCGACGGAGCCAATGCCGCGAGCGCGCTGGCGAGGGTGAAGACCGACAATCCCAGGACGAACATCCGCTTGCGGCCGAAGCGGTCGCCCAGCGCCGCGCCGGTGATCAGGAACACCGCGAAGGAGAGCGTGTAGGCGTTGACGGTCCACTCAAGCGACTCGATGGAACCACCGAAGTCCTCGCGGATCGACGGAAGCGCGACCCCGACGACGAGGTTGTCCAGCGCGGTCATGAACAGGGCGATCGAGACGATCGCGAGCGTCCATCCGGGCCGGGCGGGGATCAAGGAACGGGACATCATGCGAACTGCCTCCTCGTGATGGTGTGTGATCGATTGCTCACTTTTCAGCGCAAAAAAGGGAAGTGGGTCAGCAGCCGGCCGCGGAGGAGCCCGGCGCGCCGGGATGCCGCGCGAGGGTCAGCGCCCAGGGCTCGTCGAGTTCCATGGCGTCCAGCGCCGCAAGGACGTTCAGAAGCATTCCCCGGGCGAAGAAGCGCTGGACCTCCTCCTCGGGCGCGCCCGAGACCCGCTGCGCGAATTCGACCAGCTGCCTGAACCCGTCGCGCGCCGCGGCACGTATGGCGGGAACGTCCGGCGACGCGGCATGGGCGTGCAACTGGAGAAGCATGAGATCGCGATCCTTGAGGAGCTCGACGTACGCGCGTCCCATTGCGGGCAACACCTCCTCGCCGGTGCGCTCCGCCTGCGCCGCCGCCTGCGCGAACGTCTTGTGAATGCGCTCGTTGACACGCTCGATGAGCGCCACCGCCAGCGCTTCCTTCGACGGATACAGGCGAAACAGATAGGCCTGGGAGATCCCGGCCGCGCGCGCCACCTCGGTGGTCGGCGTGCCGTAGATCCCGCGGGCGGCGAAGACGTGGGCCGCGGCCGCGAGGACGGTCTCCCGGCGGGCGTCGGCAGTGGAGAGGGTCCGCGTCATCTGGTGTGAGTATGCACTCACTCACTCTTCATGTCAAGGAAACCGCCCACCTCAACTCACGGCTGCGCGCTGATCCCCGTCCGAACGATGCTCCTCGCGTCCGAGCCCGCCACGCGTGATCAGGTCGGTGAACCCGTAGATCACCGGTACCTGGTACCAGCTCGAGTACTCCGAACGCCAGCTCACGAACTCCTCCCCGAGCCAGTAACGCTCGAAATCGAGCTTGTCATCGAACTGCGCCATCTGGAGGAACTTGTACTGGTCGTCCCGAGCCCGGTAGACCTGATACTCCGTCGCGCCGTAGCGCAGCGCGATCGGAGCGATCTCCTGGATCGCCTCCTCGAATCTTTCCCCCCGGAACAGCGTTGCGTACCAGGGAATGTGCACCACTCCGCCACCGGCCATCAGGCACCCACCTCCGCCCGGATCGCGCCGGGCCCGTCCGCGGTCTTTCCCTGAGCGTCGTCCGTCGCCCCGACGAGGATCGCGATCTTGCCCAGGTGCTTGTTGTCACGCAGGAGTTGATGGGCCTGGGCGACGTCTTCGAAGTTCATCGTCTTCCACAGTACGGGGCGGATCTTGCCCGCCTCGATGAGCTCGTTGGCCTTGTTGGCCTCGTAGGCGTTCGCGAAGTGCGAGCCGATGATCTGCTTCTGGCGCATCCACAGGTAGCGCACGTCGAAATCCAGCGAGTAGCCCGAAGTCGCACCGCAGATCACGACCTTGCCGAACGGCTTGACGCAGAGCACTGAAGTCGGGAACGTCGCCTGGCCCACGTGCTCGAAGACGATGTCGGGCTCACCGCCGAGGATCTCCTGCACCTTCTTGGAGAAGCGCCTCGATTCCTTGAAGCGTGCCTTCTCCTCGTCAGGGTTCTCCCCGCCCCGGCGCATCATCCCGACGAAGTCGTTGCGGTCGATCCACCCTCTGGCACCCAGCTCGCGCACGAGCATGCCCTTGCCGGGGGAGGAGACGACGCCCACGGCGTCCGCGCCCGCCAGCGCGCAGAGCTGGGTGGCGAACACGCCGAGCCCGCCCGCAGCCCCCCAGATGAGCACGCGATGGCCCGACTGCAGCTCGGCCTGATCCATGAGCATCCGGTAGGCCGTGAAGTAGGTGAGGCCGTAGGAAGCCGCTTCGGCCCAGGTCAGCGCGGGGGGCTTGGGCAGCAGCTGCTGGGCCTGCACCTTGCAGAACTGCGCGAAGGACCCCCACGACGTCTCGTAGCCCCAGATCTGCTGCGACGGGGCGGCGAGGGGATCGAGGCCGTGGACCTCGGGATCCTCGTATGACGCCTGGTTGCAGTGCATGACCACCTCGTCGCCCGGCGCCCAGCGCGTGACGCCCTCGCCGACCTTCCAGACCACGCCGGAGCCGTCTGACCCGCCGATGTGATGATCCTCGGGGTGGTAGCGGAAGACCGAGACGGGCTGGCCGAGCGCGGCCCACACGTTGTTGAAGTTGACTCCCGCGGCCATCACCCGCACCGTGACCTCGAAGGCGCCCGGCTCGGGGACCTCGATCTCCTCGATCTGGAAGGCCTCCAGCGGCTCGCCGAAGCGCTCCTCGCGGATCACCCAAGCGGCCATGGTGGCCGGGAGCTCACCCGGCTCGACGTCCAACGTTGCAACTTGGCTGACATCTACGGCCACGGGGTCAGGGGCTCCTTTGGGTTCAGGTTCATGCGTGCGGCGGGCCCCGATCCTACCGGCGGCCTACATCCAGTCGTCCCGGCGATGCCAGAGATAGACGCCCAGGATCCCTAGAGGCGCGAGCAGGCCGCCCAGCCCGAAGACCAGGAAGTCCGAGCGGGAGTCGATGCCCGCGACGAGCCAGCCGAAGTTCTGGCCGAAGAAGCCGGTGATCATCGTGGCGACCAGGAATAAGGTCGCCACCACGCTCAGCCGGGTGGCGGTCACGTTGAGCTTGTTCGTGTTGGCGTTGTAGAAGGTCTCGGTGAGACCGGCGAGGTCTGAGTGCTGGCGGTGCAGCTCCTCGGCCACGTGCGTCAGGTGGTCCCCGATCTCTCGAAGGTACGGTCGCGCGCCGCGGCTGAGCCCGGGTAGGGCCATGATCGCGTCGACCGCTGCCGGGTAGTAGCGCTGCTGGGCGATCACGAGGCGCTCGAACCGCTGGATCTCCTGCTTGAGGCGGTAGATCGTCTCGAGCTGCTCGTGACGGGTGCGATCGAGCACCTGGGCCTCGAGGAGGTCGATGCGCGCCTCCGTGGCGGCTACAAGCGGGAAGAACGCGTCGGTGAGCTCGTCCAGGATGCGGTAGACCAGGTATTCCTCGGCGGCGTCGGCCGACGGATCGAGCCGGCCGCGGAGCAGATCGATGTGAGCGCACTCCCCCCGCCGGACGGTCACGATGAAGAAGCTGGAGACGTAGACGTGAACCTCCATCGACCGGTCCACGTGCCCGCTCTCCGCTGAAGACACGGAGTAGAAGACCATGAAGACGTAGTCGTCGTAGGTCTCCAGCTTGGGGCGTTGGCGCCACTCGTGGGTGTCCTCGAGCGCCAGTGGATGCAGCCCAAGCTCTGTGCCCATGACTTCGACGTCGGCGGGCGTCGGATCGCGGAGGTCGAGCCAGAAGAAGTCGTCGTGGCTGCGCAGACCGGCGAGTTCGACGGCATCTGCCGCCGTGAGGACGTGCATCAGGCCAGGATGCCGGAAGCCAAGGCCTCCAGGATCACCTCGGGTGCCTCCTCGGGCAGGAAGTGGCCCACTCCCTCGACCAGCTGCGCGTCCTGCGCCCCGATCCTCACCGCGCGCCGGATGGGATCGCGGCGGCCCATCATCAATCTGTACGCGAACGTCGCGGGCGGCCTGAGCGCACCGCCTCGCGTCAGCTCGCGCGTCAGGAACGTCCGGTAGAGCGCGGTGGTGGCGGCAGCGTGATCCGGGTCGCGCAACGGGTCGGAGTAGAGGTGCAGGTCGGAGGTCTCGAACGCTTCCTGCCGGCTCGCTCCGGCGCGGATGAGGCGCTCGACGAACACCGGCACGTTGCGCAGCACCGCCTGCCCGAGGAGCGGGGTGGACAACAGCAGCTGGTACGAGGCGAAGAGGGCCGTCTCCGGGGAGCGGCGGGCGGGGAACCAGGGTGGGGGGATCGACAGCGCCAGGAGTGCGGTCAGGCGCTCGGGAGCGAGACGTGCGAGCTCGAACCCGATCCACCCGCCCCAGTCGTGACCGACGTACGGGACCTGCTCGAGCTCGAGCACGTCGAGCAACGCGATCAGGTCGGCGGCCAGCGTGGCCTTGGCGTAAGAGCCACGCGGCGCCTGCGACCAGCCGTGACCGCGCAGGTCGGGACAGATGACGCGGTGTGTGCGGGCGAGCTCGGGGATGACCTTTCGCCACGACCACCAGTGCTGGGGCCAGCCGTGGACCAGCAGGACAGGCGGCCCGCTTCCGGCTTCGGCGAGGTGGAGCTCGACGTCGCCCGCCTGCACCTGGCGGTGCGTGACGCCTTCGAGGTGGGGAAGCGGAAGGATGGCTCGAGGCGGCACTAGGGCTGCAGCAGCTCGTTCTGCGCCGACGGGCGCGGCTTGCCGACGCGGATGGCAGCCGGTCGCACGCCCTGGGAGCGGACGCTCAGCCGGTAGCTGCCAGGCTCGAAATCGACTTTGAGCTCGGCGGTGCCCCGCGGGTTGACGGCGGTCGTGGTCTGGCGGATGCCGGGAGGGCCACCGGGACCGCCCGCCGTCTCGAGCGTGAACTCATGCGAGCGCCTGGATTGGTTGGCCACGATGAGCACGATGGGACCCGCGCCGAACGAGCGTGGGGAGATCCGCACGCGTTCGTCGGTGATCGCGGCCGTGACGTTGATGGGCGCCGGCGGACGGGGTGCGTTCGCGTACTCGGCTTCCGCGCCGCATCCGGCGGGCCCCGCCGCGGCTCCAGCGAGAATCGCCGCCGCGACGGTGCGACGGAACGGCACGGCTCGTCTCCGGCTGCGGCTCATCTCTCCTCGTACCTGGACGCACCGTCCCTCGTCAGAACGGGGAGGTTCGGTGGACCGGAGCGAACCCTAGTACACACGCGCGCCACCGTGCACGCGCTCGTGCAGGGCGTCCGATCCGGGGCGTACACCACCTCGTCGTGTTCCTGGCACCTGAATTGGCGGCTCAGCCTCTCCTCTCCGCGGAGTTCCTCGCCGTGGACACCGAGACCAACGGCCGCGCGCGCGAGGAGTGCGAGCTCACCGAAGTCGGCACGGTGCTGGTGGGCGGCGCTGAGCTCCACGAACGCTGGCATTCGCTCGTCGGCGTCTCGGCGCCCCTGTCGCCAGGGATCCAGCGCTTCACCCAGATCTCCCAAGCCATGATCGATTCAGCTCCGACGCCCGAAGCGGTGCTGCCCGAGCTCGCGGTCCGGCTGCGCGGCCGGGTGCTGGTCGCCCACTCGGCGCGCTTCGACGAGCGCGTGCTGCGCCAGGCCTTCTCGCGTGCGGCTCTGGACTGGCCGGCCCCGCCCGTGCTGTGCACCGTGGCGCTCGCGCGCCGATTCGCCCCGCTGCAGCGGCGGCGCGGCCTCGCGCCATTGGCCGATGCGCTCGGAATCGAGGTGTACACCACCCATCGCGCGCTGCCCGACGCTGAGACCTGCGCCCGGGTGTTCTGCGCGCTGTTCGGTCGGCTCTGCGCCCACGCCGGGACGGTCGGGGAAGCCCTGGCGCTCCTCGGCCCGACCCGCCGGCGTTCCTCGCGCCCGCGCACGGCGCCACGGTCCCGCGCGCCGGACCGCCGGCCGGACATCTCCGCCCTTCCGAAGGACCCAGGGGTCTACGTCTTTCGCGACGCCGACGGCCGGCCGCTCTACGTCGGCAAGTCCATCAACGTTCGCACTCGGGCGCGGAGCCACTTCACGCAGTCCGCCGCTCAGGCCGGCGACCTGCACGCCGTCCCTGTCACGTGGACGCACAGCGCCGAGCAGGTTGACTACGAGCCGACGAACTCAGAGCTCGGCGCCCTGGTCCTCGAGGGGCGGCTGATCCGCGCCCTCAAACCGCCCGGTAACGTCCGCGGGAAGGCCGAGCCGGATGGCTACGTCTACCTGCGATGTCGTTTCGACATCCCGTTCCCGATCCTCGAGGTGGCGCGCGAGCCGGCCGCGGGGCACGCCGTCTGCATCGGCCCGGTGCGCGGGCGCGCGGAAGTGGCGGAGCTCGTCGAGCAGCTCAACTCGTTGTTCGGCCTGCGCCACTGCGGACGGACGCTCCCGCGGCGCCAGCACCCCTCGGCCTACGGACAGATGGGCCGCTGCCTCTCGCCCTGCCTCGGGGATCTCGATCCGAACCTCTATCGCGAGCGGCTCGACGCGGCCCTCGCACTCTTCTCCGGGGCGGGCGACGGCCGGACGCTGCTGCTCGCGCACATCGAGAACCAGATGCGGGCAGCCTCCGCGCAGCGCGCCTTCGAGCGCGCGGGGTGGCTCAAACGTCGCCACCATCGGCTCGAGGCGTTGCTCGGCCGCCTCGGCGGCGTGCTGCGCGCCGCTCACGCGGGGGCGCGACTCGTGCTCGCGCCGCATCCGAGCGCGATCGGACGCCTGGACGCCTTCTGGCTCGTCGGCGGGCGGGTGGTCGACTGGGGCCGGCTGCCCGACTCGGCGGCCGAGCTCCACCCTCGGACCGAAGAGGCCCTCCGGTCGGTCGGGGCGCATCTGCGACCTGACGAGGTCGACGAGGTGCGCCTCGTCGGCGCGTGGCTCGCCGGGCACGAGGTGCGTTCGCTCGAGCTGACCCCCGGCGTGAGCCCTGGGCGCCTGGAAGGCTTCGTCGCGGCGGCGCGGACGTGGCGGTCCGCGAAGGTCGCCGTCGTTTAGAAGGGCAGCTCCACGACGACGCCGCGCGCGCCCGCGTCGCCCACCTCGAGCGCGTCGCCGGGCACGGCTTCACGCCGCACGAGCGCCAGCGCGATCAGCCCGAACGTCGGGGAGTCGGCGACCGTGGCCAGACGGCCGACCACCTTGCCACCGAAGCGCAGCTCGTCACCACCCGAGGCGAGTCCCTCGAGTTTCACGCCCCGCAGGTGACGGTTCGGCTTGCCGCGGTAATGCAGACGGGCGACGGTCTCCTGGCCGACATAGCATCCCTTGGTGAAGGACACGGCCCGCTGGTTGAGACCTGCCTCCTGCGGGATCGTCCGCTCATCGAGCTCGGCTCCGTAGCGCGGGCGCCCACGTTCGACCCGGACCACCTCGGCGGCGGCCTCGGACACCGGCTCGGCGCCCGCGGCCTGGAGGGCGGACGCCACTCCCACCGAGTCCGCGCTGTCGCACAACACGTCGACGCCATCGGCGTCCGTTGCGATGAGGCGGACCGCCACCCCCGCCAGCTCCGTCGCCACGTGATCGTTCTCGCGCGTCCCGAGGCCGGCATCGTGCGCCCCTGCGACGGTGCGGGCGCCCGGTCCGATGAGCGAGAACAGGCCACGTTGCACCGTGCGCTTGTGCAGCTCGGTGTCACGTCCGATGCTCGTGCGGCGCAGGAGGTTGAAGAGGTCCTGCAGCGAGACGCGCTCGCAGTCGAGCAGGAGCTCATCGTTCGCCCGCAGGACACGGAGGTCGCCGAGCATCTTGCCCTTGTGGGTCAGGAAGGCGGCATAGCAGCCGGTGCCGGAGGTCAGCGCCTCGACGTCGTTGGTTACCTGTCCCTGGAGGAAGTCCGCGGCTTCACTGCCCGACACCGCGAGCTTTCCGCGCTCGGAGCGGTCGAGCAGTCCGCAGCCCTCGGTCAGGGCCCGGTGCTCGAGGAGGAGGTCTTGGGCGGCGGCGGTGATCACCACTCGAGATCGTAGAACCCGCGGGTGCGCATGAGTCGGCGCTCGACCTCGCGCTGGACCTCCTCGACCGCCAGCGAGGGCGGGACGCCGGCGGCGAGGGCGCCGCGGACCACGGCGGCCTCCGACGCACCGTCGAGACGCTCGAGCAGGGCGAGCAGCCCGTCGAGTGAGAGGCCGCGGGCGGGCTCGAGCGGATCTGACCCGGGGTCAGCGGATGAGGGCGTGGACGACGTGGCTCGTATGATGGCGCTCGTGGGCGCGCTTGCCGAGACCTTCGAGGAGATCGTCGAGGCCCTGCCATCCGATTGGACCGATCTCGAGCTCGACCTGCGCATCCAGGAGGACCGCTACATCGACGCCGCGTGCCTGGTGGTCAACTGCAACGCGCAGCCGTATTCCCACCACGACTGGCACTTCCGGATCCTGGTCGCGCACCAGTTCGGCCACGCCGCCGCGGCTCCGGTGGTCCGCAAGACGCTCGAGCTGCTAGACGACGCGGGCATCGTCGGCGAGCTGGCGCTGCGCGAGCTGCGCACGGGCCGCGTCGAGGTCACTCAGATGTGGGGCCGGCCAGAGTCCGTGCGCGAGGACTTCCGCCGGCTGCGGTCGCAGTAGGCCGTGGCCCTCGTCGCCGCCCTCTTCGACGACCTGCTGCTCGGCTCGAACGTCGTGGGCTGGCTGCAGGCCGGCGGGCACGAGGTCCGGCTCTCAGGACGCCCGGAGCAGCTCGAAGTGGCAGCGGCCGGCGTCCTGGTCATCGACCTCGGCACTCCCGGATTCGACGGCGTGGCCGTCGTCGAAGGACTGAAGTCAGGCGGCGAGCTCTCCGGCACGCGCACCCTCGGGATCTACTCGCACGTGGACGCGGACACCCGAGCGCGCGCCTTGGAGGCCGGCTTTGATCTCGTGGTCCCCCGCTCGCGCATGGCTCGCGAAGGTGCCGCGCTCGTCGACGGCCTGCTCGCGGGCTGATCCCTACTGATCGGCCACCGCTCGGACCAGGCGGGGGTCAAACGCGCGGTCCAGGTCGACCGGCCGGGTGAGGATGCCGAACTGGACGTCCCACGCTGACCAGGCTTTCAGGCGTCCGCGGTCGAGCAGACCGTAGGTTGGCACGCCGGCCTCGAACGTCGGGGCGACGGCGTCGAGCTGGGCGACCACGGTGGCCCGCTCGAGTCCCGGCTCCCGCTCGAGCATCGCGCCCACGGCTGACTCAGGGTCCTTCTGCGTCTCGCCGTAGCCCCGCTGCAGCGAGCGGATCACGGCTCGCACGGAGTCGGGTTCGTCTCGAAGTGTCGTGCGGGAGACGCAGAGCACCAGCTCGGGATAGGCGGGAGCTCCGAAGTCGTCGACGCGGAACTCTCTGAAGCGGCGTCCTGCCCCGGCTCGCGCGCGCAGAGCGACGCCTTCGACGTTCCAGAATGCGGTCGCCGCGTCGACCCGGCCGCCGAGCAGGGCCTGCACGGCCTGAAAGCCGATGGTGGTCGCGCGGACACGCGCCGGGTTGCCTCCGGCACCTCGGACCACCGACTCGAGGACGGCCCGGTCCGAAGGCAGGCCGGTGACCCCGACGCGCCCGCCC